>DVOV01000009.1 GCA_018713375.1 Candidatus Scatomorpha stercorigallinarum
GGGCTTCTGCGCGGCAGTGCCGCGAGCGAAGCGAAGCAACGCACGACCGGCGATGCAGGAAACTCATTCATCGACGGGATGACCACTTTTGATAACTGAAAACCTGTAAAAACACGCAAAAAACGCTCCGATTCGCACCGGAGCGTTTTTCTTTGGGGCACCACTACCGTTTCTTTGGGCAAGGCCAAAGAAATGGGGTGGCACGTGGGTATTATGCGGTGGCGGCGGTTATGGCGTTACGCCTGACCAGCAGCCGCGCGAAGACAAAGAAGGCCGCCGCCAGCACAACGCTTGCCAGCGTCAGGTTCCACGGGGTCGCGAACAGCCAGTCGAGGAACCGTCCCAGCGTTAGCGCCACGGCCCTGAACCGGATGACAACGCTCGTGAAAAGTATTATCACCGCGCCGAAGCCGAGGGACACGGCCCATTTGCCGAATTTGTTCAGCCGCCAGTACATGAGCGAGGTGAAGCTGCCCAGCGCGGCAAGGAACACGCTCAGCGCGAGCAGCGCGGCGCTGCTGACGGCGAGCTCGCCGGTCCTCTCAAGGAAGGGCTCCCCGTAGTAGAGCGCGCCGAAGACGTCCACGATGTACACGCCCGTGCCCAGCTGGTTCCAGAGCAGGGTGAGCAGGAAAAACACGATATTTAGGACCACCGCGGTTATAAGCATGCAGGCGGTGTTGGCCGCGAACGTGGTGCCGCGCCCTGCGCCGTTCTGGATCCCGAGGCGCATGTCCTCGCGGACGCTCACTATGCTGAGCACGAACATGAAAATCGCAACTGGCATGCCGAAGTTCATCGTTGTGCTCTCCATGATGACCTCTCCGCTCCCGTCGGACGTTGAAATCTGCCCGAAGGTGACTATCCCAAAGTAGCACAGCACGGTCAGCGCTATCATTATGACTATCACAACGGCCATGCTCGTCATGCAGTCGCGCATCCTGTACTTGAAAACCGGTGCGAATCTCATTTCCCTTCCTCCTCATTCATAAGGCTGATGAAGTAGTCCTGCAGCCCGATGCCGCTGACCTCGAGCCCGTCCGGGATGTTCCTGTCCGGCTCGCCTTCGAAGCTGGCGGTCTTCAGCCCGCCGATGGACGTTACGGAGAGCAGCCCCTGCCGCCCGGCGATGTATTCGTCCACGCGTACGGCCGGCCCGCTTACCGTATAGGCCGCGCCGTTGAGCTCCTCGGCCGGGGCGTCGCGGATTATGCGGCCCTTCTTGATGATGACCGCGTGGCTGATGAGGTTCGCCGCCTCCTGTATCAGGTGCGTGGAGAGGATGGCCGTCTGCTCACCCTCGGCGCATTTTTCCATCAGCAGCCGGTAGAAGAGGTCGCGGTGCTGCGCGTCCAGCCCCAACACCGGCTCGTCATAGATGACGTACGGCGCGTTCGAGGAGAGGGCCAGCGTCAGGCGGAAGATGGAGGCGTAGCCGGTGGAGAGGGCTTTTACCTTCTTTTTCAGCGGCAGGGCGAACTTCTGCGCCACGCTCATGGCGTAGTCCATGTCGAAGCCCGGGTAAAAGCTCTGCGTTAGCTTCAGCGCCCCTTCGACCTTCATGCTGTCAGGGAACAGGTTCGCTTCCGCCATCATGTACACCTTGCCGAGCGCCCTGTCGTTGCCCGGCGCGTTCTCGCCGTCGATAAGCACCTCGCCGCTGTCGGCGTAGATACGGTTGGTTATGATGTTCAGCATGGTCGTCTTGCCCGCGCCGTTGGCCCCGAGGAGCCCGTATATTTTCCCTTCGCTGAACCTGACGCTTACGGAGTCGAGCGCACGGACGCCGCCGTAAGCCTTGGTGACGTTTTTCAGCTCAATCGACATCTTCATATCCTCTTTCCATCATTTTTTTCAGCTCGTCGAGCGTGATGCCCAGCGCCTTTGCCTCCCTTGCCGCCGGCTTTGCCTGCGACTCGTAAAAGCCCTCGCGCCGCTTTGCGAGCAGTGCCTCCCGCGCGCCCTCGGCCACGAACATGCCCACGCCGCGCTTTTTATAGACAAGGCCCGCGTCCACGAGCAGGTTGATGCCCTTGAGGGCCGTTGCGGGGTTTATCTTCAGCGCCGCGGAGTATTCCGTTATGGAGGGGATCTGCCCTCCCTCGGGAAAGGCGCCGGAGATAATGCCGTCCTCCAGCATCTCCGCAAGCTGAAGGAATATCGGCCTCGATTCGTCAAATCCCGCCACGTGCTCACCTCCTTGTTTGTTGGTTAGTTACTTGAGTAATTAACCGTGGCACTAACATACCAGAGCCGCGCCCATTTGTCAATAGGTTCTTGAAAAAAAATTGTGCCCTGCCCGGCCGCACGGAAAAAATGTTGACTTATACCTTTTATGTGGGTATAATAACTTGGTAAAAGGCAGAGACGGGCAGGAGTAGGCGTGTCGCGGATGCCAGAGAGGGAGCGGTCCGGTGCGAGCTCCCGTGAAGCGCCGCCGAAGGTCGGCCCCGAGCCTCCCGGCTGAAAGCGCCGCCGTGCGCGAATAGGCAGGACGGCCGCCCCCGTTACAGGGCAGAGAGTGTCACGCGCACAGCGCGTGGAATTCAGGTGGTACCGCGCATCACTGCGTCCTGAGGATCTCCCTCGGGGCGCTTTTTTCGTGCCGCGGGGATGAAAATGGAGGAGGAAAAATGAAAGAGCTTCCGAAAGTGTACGACCCCAGCCAGGTCGAGAAGAAGATCTACGACATGTGGCTCGACGGCGGCTATTTCCACGCCGAGCGCGACCCCAGCAAAAAACCGTTCACCATCGTCATCCCGCCCCCGAACGTCACGGGGCAGCTCCACCTGGGCCATGCCTTCGACGAGACGATACAGGACATCCTGATACGCTACAAGCGCATGGACGGCTACAGCGCCCTCTGGCTGCCCGGCTATGACCACGCCGGCATCGCCACGCAGATAAAGGTGGAGGAAAAGCTCCGCAACGAGGGCAAGACCCGCTTCGACCTGGGCCGCGAGGGCTTCCTGGACGAAGTCTGGGCCTGGAAGAACAAGTTCGGCAACCGCATCGTCGAGCAGCTGAAAACGCTCGGCTGCTCCTGCGACTGGCAGCGCCAGCGCTTCACGATGGACGACGTCTGCGCCAAGGCCGTGCGCGAGACCTTCGTCGACCTCTATCAGAAAAAGCTCATCTACAAGGGCAAAAAGATCATCAACTGGTGCCCCAAGTGCACCACCGCGCTGAGCGACGCGGAGGTGGAGTACGTCGACAAGCCGGGCCATCTCTGGCACGTCCGCTATCCCCTCAGCGACGGCAGCGGCGACCTGATAATCGCCACCACCCGCCCGGAGACGATGCTGGGCGACACGGGCATCGCCGTCAACCCGGCCGACGAGCGCTATAAGGACATAGTCGGCAAGACCTGCATACTCCCGCTCGTGGGGCGCGAGATCCCCATCGTGGCGGACGAATACGTGGAGATGGACTTCGGCACCGGCTGCGTGAAGATGACGCCCTGCCACGACCCGAACGACTTCGAGGTCGCCCAGCGCCACAACCTTGAGTTCATCCTCATGCTCGACGAGAACGGCTGCGTAATAAACGGCGGGAAATACAACGGCATGGACCGCTACGAGGCCCGCAAGGCCGTCGTTGCCGACCTTGAGGCCGGCGGCTACCTCGTAAAGGTGGAGGACTACGCCCACAGCGTCGGCACCTGCTACCGCTGCCACAACGACGTGGAGCCGCTCTACTCCGACCAGTGGTTCGTGAAGATGCAGCCCCTGGCCAAGGAGGCCATCCGCGTCGTGGAGGACGGGGAAGTCAAATTCGTCCCCGACCGCTTCTCAAAGACGTATCTGAACTGGATGTACAACGTCCGCGACTGGTGCATCTCCCGCCAGCTCTGGTGGGGCCACCGCATCCCCGCCTGGTACTGCGACGACTGCGGGCATGTCACCGTCTCCAAGGAGGACGCCACGGAGTGCGAATGCTGCCACTCCAAAAACATCACCCAGGACCCCGACGTGCTCGACACCTGGTTCAGCTCCGCGCTCTGGCCCTTCTCCACGCTCGGCTGGCCGGACAAGACGCCGGACCTCGACTATTTCTATCCCACGGACGTGCTCGTCACTGGTTATGACATCATCTTCTTCTGGGTTGCGCGCATGATCTTCTCCGCCTGCGAGCAGACGCACAGCATACCCTTCCACACCGTGCTGATACACGGCATAATCCGCGACCCGCAGGGCAAGAAGATGTCCAAGAGCGCCGGCAACGGCGTGGACCCGGTGGAGATCATTGAAAAATACGGCGCGGACGCCCTGCGCTTCAATATCATCACCGGCAACAGCCCCGGGAACGACACCCGCTTCTATGTCGAGCGCTGCGAGGCCATGCGCAACTTCGCCAACAAGCTCTGGAACGCCTCCCGCTTCGTGATGATGAACCTGACGGTGAAGGACGCCGCCCTGCCGGAGAAGCTCGAGCTGCCGGACCGCTGGGTGCTCAGCAAGCTCAACACCCTCACCGGCGAAGTGCGCGAGAACCTCGACAAGTACGAGCTCGGCATCGCCGCCCAGAAGATTTACGACTTCATCTGGGACACCTTCTGCGACTGGTATATCGAGCTCGCCAAATCCCGCCTGAGCGGCGACGACGCCGCCGCCAAAGAGGGCGCGGAGCGCGTGCTGCTCTTCACGCTGACGCAGATACTGAAGCTGCTGCACCCCTTCATGCCCTATATCACGGAGGAGATCTACCAGGCCCTGCCGCACGAGAGCGAGGCGCTCATCATCGCCCCCTTCCCCAAGTACGACCCGGCCCTCGCCTTCCCCGAGGACGAGCGCAGCTTCGAGCTCGTGATGGACGCCATCCGCGCCATCCGCTCCCGCCGCGCGGACATGGGCGTGCCTCCCTCCCGCAAGGCGCGCGTGATCGTCTGCACCGCCGAGGAGGCCACCTTCCGCGCCGGCGCGCCCTACTTTGAGCGAC
>DVOV01000112.1 GCA_018713375.1 Candidatus Scatomorpha stercorigallinarum
GTGAAGCTGATGCCGTTGAGGACCTGCGTCTTGTTGAAGTGCTTTTCGAGGTCCTTCACTTCCAGTATGCTCATGCGGCCGCCCCCCTTAGCGGAAGAATTCCAGCCGCCGCTCCAGCCTGCCCAGCAGGAAGGAGACGACGCCGTTGAAGATGAGATAGTAGACGCCGGTGAAAAACAGCGGCCAGATGAGGCCGGAATAGCCGTGCGAGCCCTTGAGGAAGGCGTAGCCGGCCCAGATGACCTCCTGGAAGGAGATGATGCGGGCCAGGGAGGTGTCCTTCACCAGCGTTATCACCTCGTTGGCCATCGGCGGGACGATGCGCTTGACCATTTGCAGCAGCGTCACCTTGAAGAATATCTGCCCCTTGGTCATGCCCAGCACCTGGCCGGCCTCCTGCTGGCCCACGGGCACGCCCTGGATGCCGCCGCGGTAGATCTCCGAGAAATAGCAGGCGTAGTTGATGATAAACATCACCGCCGCCGCGGCAAACCTCCCCTCCGGGAAGCTCCAGGGGTTGTTGTCGAATATGTAGCCGGGGATGTAGAACACGATCAGCAGCTGGAGCATCAGCGGCGTGCCGCGTATCACCCAGACCACGAAGCGGCTGAGGAGCGAGATGGGGCGGAAGCCGAGGAACAGCTTCGCGCCGCGCGCCAGGCGCTTTGCCAGGGCGCGGGCCTGCTGCTCGCTGAGCTCGCGCGCCCCTGCGCCGGCGCCGGAGACCACTTTCCCGCCTTCTTCCAGGGCGTGCAGCAGCGCCTGGCGCCACGCGTTCTGCCGGCGGCCGATGAAGCCCAGGGGGGCCCAGCGGCTCATGGAGCCGAAGCAGACGATGAGGCCCAGGGGGATGGAGCCGACGAGCGTTACGAAAAACAGCTTAAGCGTCTCTATAAAGCCCTCGTTGAGGGCGCTTATCACGGTTTGAAATACTGACATGGGGGCTCAGACCTCTCCTGTCCGCGCCAAAAGCAGAGAGCGCCAGCGCCCTCTGCTTCCGGCTTTTTTGTTATGTATGGCTTATGGGGGCGCTCAGCCCTGGGCTATCAGGGCGGCGCTGACGCCGTAGGTGTCGGCGATCTCCTGCATGGTGCCGTCGGCGTAGGCGTCAACGAAGAACTCGTTGAGCGCGGCGCAGAGGTCGCTGCCCTTGCGGAAGCCGACGCCGTACTCCTCGCTGTTGAGCTGGATGGTGTAGGTGAGGTCGGCGTAGCTGGTGCCCTCGCCCACCATGGCCGCGGCCATCAGGCTGTCGATGATGGCGGCGTCGCAGGTGCCGGAGCTGACCTCCAGCACGGCGGTGGCCTGGTCGACGACCGGGGTGTAGGCAAAGCCGTTCTCAATGGCCATGTCCTCGCCGGCGGAGCCGGTCTCCACGGCGAAGTTCAGCTCCGCCATGCTCGCGGCGTCCGGGTACTGGTCAGCCACGCCGGCGGGCAGGATGACCACCTGGGCGTTGTTGCAGTAGGCGTTGGAGCACTCCATGGCCGAGAGCACCTCGTCCGTGAGGGTCATGCCGTTCCAGACCACGTCGATGGTCTTGCCGTCGAGCTCCATCACCTTGTTGTCCCACTCGATGACCTGGAACTCGGCCGTCACGCCCAGGCTCTCGGCAAAGGCCTTGGCCATGTCGGCGTCAAAGCCGATCCACTCGCCGTCCGCGCTCTGGTAGTCCATGGGCTCGAACTCCGTGATGCCCACGATGAGGGTGCCCTTGTCCTGGACGTAGGCGAGGTCGCTCTCGCCGGCGTCTTCGGCGGGCGCTTCGCTCTCCGCCGGGGCCGCGGACTCCTCCGCGGGCTCTGCGCTCTCCGCCGCGGGCTCTTCGCCGCAGGCTGCAAGGGCGAACACCATCGCCAGGGCAAGTATCAGTGCAAATAGCTTTTTCATTTTTGTCGCTCCTTCGTTTGAAAATGGAGTTGCTGTCGAGTCACTATACTACCACAGTAGCGAAATAAAGCAAGCCTTTTCTGCCAAAATAGCTGTGCGTTTACTGCACAGCAGGATCTTGCTGTGCAACTAAGTTAACTTTAGGCTTGACAAGTTGCATTAGTGCTGATATATTATGCCTATACTTGATTAAGTTGCCTGTAAGGAGGCGGGGCTATGGCATTGACACAGGGCGGGCGCTGCACGGAGCGCTGCCGCAGCTGCGGCTACTGCTACATCGGGCTGGACATGGCGCTCTGCCGCTCCATGCCGATGTGCGAATACCTGCTGCAGACCGGGCGCAGGCGGCCGTGCCCGGCGGGGGATGGCTGCGCGGCGTTCCGGCCGGCGGAGGAGGGCGGCGAGCGCCGCCGGCGGGCGGCAGAGCGCATGTGGGGGGCGGTGAGCCGTGGCAGACAGGGCGTATGACGGCGGGACGGACAGCCGCGAGCAGATCGAGCGCTGCCTGAAGTGCCCCTATCCCGCGCGCTACTGCACGGGGCAGCTCTATGAGCGCTGCCGGACAGGCATGAGCCCCTCCGGGCGCGCGGGGCGGCCGAGGGGGCTCATTTATTCCATGCTGGGGCCGGTGATATCCGGGGAGATGACGGCGGCGGACTTCTGCCGCCTGACGGGCTACAGCGAGCAGCAGGTGAGCCGCGCGCGGCGGCGGCTGCGCGAGCGTCAGCCGATGAGGTAGCTGGGCACCTGGATGATGTAACAGCTCATCTCCGGGGCGTAGTTCATGATGGGCGCGTAGCGCAGCGAGGTGTCGCCCACGGTCATGGGGGCGGTGAGGGTGTCCGCGTTGGCGCCGGCCTGCCAGGCCGTGGCGGCATAGCAGCACAGGCGGTCGAACACCTTTGTGAACAGGCCGATGTCCTGGCCGGAGAGGGCCGTCTGGCCCTCCGCCAGGGGCTGGGAGTCGATGATGGCGGAGACCGCGGCCCCGGCGCCGCGCACGGCGGCGGAGAGCGTCTGCGCCAGGGTGCAGACGGCGGTGGTGGGCGTGGGCGCATAGGAGAGGGCCGCGTTGTAGTGGATGGAGGCCTCCGTCACCGGGAGGGAAACGGCCTTCAGCAGTATCTCGTCGAAGCCGTAGCCGGCGAGCTCCTCGCAGAGCTCCGTCAGGTAGTCCACGACGGTGGAGCTGTAGGGGTCCATCCAGCCGCCCTGCGCGTCGCTGTAGGCCGAGCCGTCGATGAGGTGCAGCGCGGAGGTGGCCGCGCGCTCGCTCATCAGGTCGTCCACCAGGCAGCTCACCTGGGCCACCAGGTAGATGTCCTGCTCCTTGAGCGACTGCACCAGGCCGGCCATGTTCTGAGTGCTGTTGACGGCGAAGCCCTCCGCCGTCTCCGACGAGCTGGCCCAGACGAGCTGGCCGCTGGTGGGCTTTACCTCCAGCACCAGGGCGTTGGCGTTGTAGCTGCCCATGAGGTTGACATAGGACTGCACGGAGACGGAGTTGACGCTGGCGGCGGGCACGAATATGGCGCGCAGCGGCTCCAGGCCCTCGCCCGCCACGGCCTCCACGTTCGAGTAGTCGGCCTCGCCGATCTCCAGCTGCACCTGTACTTCCTCGAACACGCGCTCGCCGGACTCGTCCACGGCGGCCTCCGGCGTTGCCAGGAGGGGCAGCTCGAGGGAGATGCCGTCCTGGTCAAAGACGATGTACTGCTGGAAGGCGTAAAAGAGGACGATGACCGCCACGGCCAGCATGGCCAGGGCCGAGAGCGCCAGGGCCAGCACGTTCAGCCGCCTGCGCTTGCCGCGGTAGAGCTCATTGTCCCGGCGGGCCATGTCAGTCCCTCGCCTCGATCTCCGCGAGCTTGCCCAGGCGGCGGGCGTGGCGGCCGCCGTCAAAGCCCGTGGAGAGGAAGATGTCGACGATCTTCAGCGCCAGGCCGGGGCCGATGACACGGCCGCCCAGGGCCAGGACGTTGGCGTCGTTGTGGCGGCGGCACATCTCCGCCGTGTAGCAGTCCGAGCAGGCCGCCGCACGCACGCCGTGGACCTTGTTGGCGGCGATGGAGATGCCGATGCCCGTGCCGCAGACGGCGATGCCCAGC
Source organism: Candidatus Scatomorpha stercorigallinarum (assembly GCA_018713375.1). Next base: position 3,999 of record DVOV01000112.1, read on the forward strand.
TCGCACTCGCCGGAGGCCACGGCGCGGCCCACCGCCTCGCCGTACTCGGGGTAGTCGCAGCTCTCCTCGCTGTAGGTGCCAAAGTCGCGGAACTCGATGCCGCGGTCCGCCAGATGGCTGATGATGACCTGCTTGAGAGCATAGCCCCCATGGTCGCTTCCGATGGCTATCATGGTCGTGTACCTCCTGAAGTGATAAATAATGTTTCAAAAGCCGGCCTTACCGGCCCGTCCGGTCAAACGTCGATCAGCCCGGTCTATCTCCCTTTTTTCCGAGGGCATGTACCTCGGAAAAAACACCTCTTGCGCGGCAAGTGTGCCCGCGCCACCGGCGCGGGCGCGCGCAGCCGCGCGGCAAACGCCATCGCGCCGGAGGCGCGGGGCCAAATTTGGCATTGAATGGCCGCCGCGCGGCCATTCAAGCCAGCCTCTTAAATTCCGCCTTGTGGTGGCGGTAGCTCGCCACGTAGCGGAAGCCGTTGGCGAGCAGGAGCTCGCTGCCCTCCTCCACGCCGGCGCCGGCGTTCTTGGGGCTGTGGGCGTCCGAGCCCACGGTGACGATGTCCCCGCCCAGCTCGCGGTAGCGGCGGAGGATGGGCACGGAGGGGTAAGTGACGGGGTCGGCGTCCGAGAGGCCGGAGCAGTTGAGCTCGATGCCGCGGCCGTTCTCGATGAGCGTGCGCAGCAGCGTGTCGATGCGGTCGCCGAAGCGCTCCATGTCCATCTCGATGTCGAAGCCCTGGCGGCGCATGTAGCGGCGGCAGTAGCCGATGTGGGCCATGATGTCGAAGCAGGGGATGGCGGCCAGCTCGATGAGCTCCTCCAGGTAGCGGTCGTAGAGGGCGAGGCACTGTTCCTCGCTCTCGTACTTGAGGTAGTAGAAGTCGCGCTCGCCGCGCAGGTTGTGCAGCGAGCCGAGGATGAAGTCGTACTCCGGCATGGCGTACACGCGCTTGCCGCGCGCCGGGTCGTGGTTGGCCTCGCCCAGCTCGAGCCCGAGCTTGATCTCGATGCCCTCCGGGGCCTTTTCCATGGCCTCGATGAACTGGTGGCCCTGGATGCGGGGCAGGAAGAAGTTGTTGGGGCCCAGCTGCAGCGTCTCCGGCGTGCCGAAGTCGCAGTGGTCGGTGAAGCAGACCTCCGTGACGCCGCGCTTGAGCTCCGCGCGCGCCATCTCCGCCATGCGCGCCTTGCTGTCGGCGTCAAAAGAGCAGCTGCTGTGTACATGGTAATCGGCAAGGAACATAAATGCTATCTCTCCTAAAAATGCTTGATCTTCCGGGTCGCTGTGTCAATGGCCGGTCAGAACGGCCAACTGGGGAACCACTTGAGGAAGGCCGTCGTGTACCAGGTGGGCGTGCGCACGCCGGTGAGCACGGGGTAGAAGGCTATGAAAAGCAGCACGCAGGCCGCGGTGAAAATATACATCTGCCGGTTGGCGGCCCAGGGCTGGCGCTCGCCCAGGCGCGTGAACACATGGCAGAGCGCGAGCACCATGAACACCTCGCAGGGGAAGTAGTGGTAGGCGAAGGTGAGGCGCGTCACCAGCACCCAGGGTAGGAACTGCGCCAGATAGCCGGCGACGATGAAGAGCGCGCGGCCGTCGCGGTCCTTCACGGCGAGGATGGCGTTGGCGATCACGGCCAGCAGGCCGGCCCAGCAGAAGATGGGGTTCAAAAACGCGCCGAAGGCCATCTTCGTGCCGTCGTCAAAACGCACCAGGTAGTAGAGGATGGGGCGCGCGTCCACCAGCCACTGGTACCAGCGGGAGGCGTAGGGGTGCTCGGCCACCAGGCCCGAGTGGTAGTTCCACATGTACTCCTGGTTGTGGAGGACGATCTCCAGGTAGTCGCGCGTGAAGAACATGCCCACGCCGCCCTCCAGGCCGCGGGCCGTGCCGTACCAGTAATAGCTTGCGTAGTATATCGCCAGCGGGAGCGCGACGAAAAACACGAGGCAGAAGCCACAGTTCGAGAGGAAGTCCCGCCAGAAGCCCTCGCGCCGGCGCTGCGTTATCCAGTAGAGCAGCCAGATCACGGCGAGGCCCGCGCCGGCATAGATGCACGTCCACTTGCTGGCCGCGCCGAGGCCAAAGAAGAGGCCCGAGAGGGCTAGGTAGCGCCACTTCCCGCTGCTGACGAAGCGCCACATGAAGAGGTACATCAGCAGTATGAAGAACACCGCGTAGGTGTCGATGGTGGCGATGCGCGTCTGCACGAAGTGCATGAAGTCGAACGCGAAGATGAGCGTCCCGCAGGCGGCGACGGAGCTGCGGCGCAGCATACGCTTGAGGAAGGAGTAGAGTATGGGCAGCATCAGCGCGCCGAAGAGCGTGCCGGCGAAGCGCCAGCCGAAGGGCGTCAGCCCCCAGAGGGCGATGCCGGCGGCGATGATGAGCTTGCCCAGCGGCGGGTGCGTTATCTCGTAGGGGTAGACGTTTTCCAGATGCTCCACGGCCGTGCGGGCGTGGTAGATCTCGTCGAAGTAGGTGCTGTTGAGGTAGTCTATCTGTTCGGGGACGGTGTCCTGCTCGTCGAAGAGCGGGGCGCAGCCGGCGTCATACTCGAGGAGGGAGGCGTCTATCCTCTCCCCGTCCGCGCCGTAAAGCGCGATCTCGCCCAGCCAGAGCTCGTCGGAGGCGATCAGGCGCACATGGCGCGCGCGGCCGGGCGTGAAACCCTCCTCCGTGCTGTCCATCCACTTGAAGATCTCCGTGTAGCCCTGCTCGAGCGTGCCGGCGTCCGTCCAGTTCTCGCCGTCCAGAGAAAACTGCACCGCGTACTCGCCCGTGTGCAGGCCGCAGAAATAGCGTATCTTCGTTATCTCTGTCTCCTCGGGTAGGGCGATGTCCACATAGCGGCCCCGCTCGGTGAACTTGCAGAAGCTCTGCGGGGACGAGGTCCGGCCCAGCCCGGTGAAGGCCGCGGCAGCGTAGACGAGGGTTATAACAAGGGCTATCAGCGCGTCGCGCCGGGTTATCCGGCCCTCCGGGGATGAGAAGCTGAGCGCCTTCCGCGCCCTTTTCGGCGTCTCCACGCCCTCATCCGGCGGGACGTCCTCCCGCGCGTCCTCAAACGGGTCCGCGAATATTGGCATCCAGCGCCAGGCCATGTATATCACGCAGAGCGCGGCGGCGATGGGGAAAATATAGGTGAGATAGGACAAGGTGAAGCCCTCCCGCTGTATCTAAGCGCCGATATTATACACCGTTTCCCCCCGCTTGTCCACTGGAAGGGATATTTGTGGGATGCCTCTTGTTCTGGCAGGGAAAAATGTGCTTGACAGGGGCGGGGCGGGCTGGTATAATAGCAAAGCTCTTAAAACAAAGCAGTACGGTGTCCGCCGTCCTCACCCGGCCGCTATGCGCGCCGCGGTCAACAGGAAGCTCTGCCCGCCTTGCGGCGGATGGGATCTTTTGCGCGCGGATGCCGGTGGTATCCGCGCTTTTTGCGCAACTGCGCGATCACTATTATGGAGGTGTTTTTGATAGCCGTCAACGAGTACCAGATCAACGAAGAGATCCGCGACCGCGAGGTGCGCCTGATCGGCGAAAACGGCGAGCAGCTGGGGATCATGTCCGCGGCGGCCGCCATGGACATCGCCGTGCAGAAGGACCTCGACCTCGTAAAGATCGCGCCGGGCTCCAATCCCCCCGTGTGCAAGATCATGGACTACGGGAAGTACCGCTTCGAGCAGTCCAAACGGGAGAAGGAGGCGCGCAAGAACCAGCGCATAGTGGAGGTCAAGGAGATCCGCATGTCCCCCGGCATCGGGGACAACGACTTCCTCGTCAAGCTGCGCAACGGGCAGAAGTTCCTTGCCGACGGCGACCGGCTGAAGGTCACCGTGCGTTTCCGCGGCCGCGAGATGGCGCACACGAACATCGGCGAGCAGCTGCTGCGCGACTTCGCCGAGCGCTGCGCCGAGCTTGCCAACCTTGACAAGCAGCCGAAGTTAGAGGGACGGAACATGTCCATTTTCCTCTCCCCCAAGCCCCAGCAGCCGGCAAAGAAGCCGGCCAAGCCCAAGGCGCCGAAGGAAGGCGCCCCCGCCGCGGAGAGCGCGGCCACCAACGAGTAAGCACCCAACCCATCAGGAAGGAGTTAATAAGCCATGCCGAAACTTAAGACCCACAGCGGCGCGAAAAAGAGGTTCAACCTCACCAAGACCGGCAAGGTCAAGCGCGCTCACGCCTACAAGAGCCACATTCTCACCAAGAAAGACACCAAGCGCAAGAGAGGCCTCCGTCAGGGCACCTATGCGGACGTTACCAACGAGTCCGCCATCAAGCGCATGATCCCGTATAAATAAGGAGGAGGCAGCACAATGGCCAGAGTCAAAGGCGCGATGATGACGCGCAAGAGAAGGAACAAGATGCTCGGTCTGGCGAAGGGCTATTGGGGCAACAAGTCCCGCCACTTCAAGATGGCCAAGCAGCAGGTCATGAAGTCCGGCCGTTACGCTTACGTCGGCCGCAAGCAGAAGAAGCGCGACTTCCGCAGCCTGTGGATAACCCGTATTTCCGCCGCGTGCAAGCTCAACGGCATGAACTACTCCACCTTTATGCACGGCCTCAAGCTCGCGGGCATCGACATGAACCGCAAGATGCTCTCCGAGACCGCCATCCACGATCCCGCCGCCTTCACCGCCCTGTGCGAGAAGGCCAAGGCGAGCCTGGCCTGAGGCCCGGGCTTTCGCCTCGCGGATTTCGCGCCCTCAGGCGCGAAAGAATCGGCATCGAATTGAAAAAGCCCGGAATTCGTA
>DVOV01000113.1 GCA_018713375.1 Candidatus Scatomorpha stercorigallinarum
CCCAGCAGATAACGGCGGGCAGCACGAAGCACACCAGCGCCAGGCCCAGGTAGTCGAACCACGTGGGGTCGATGGCCGCGGCGCCCTTGGCGACGGCGGCCTCCGTGGGGTTGAGCCAGCCCGTCCAGACGCCGATGGGCCCGCAGAGGCCGCAGGTGCCCATGCCGGCGTTGATGGCGTCCCCGTTCATCTCCATTTTGAACACGCAAGTGGCGATGGGGCCGGTGATCATGCTGGTGACGATGGCGGGTATCCATATCTTCGGGTTGCGGACGATGTTGCCCATTTGCAGCATACTGGTGCCCAGGCCCTGGCTGACCAGCCCGCCCCAGCGGTTCTCGCGGAAGCTCATGACGGCGAAGCCCACCATGTTCGCACAGCAGCCGGCCACCGCCGCGCCGCCCGCCAGCCCCGTGAGGCCGAGGACGGAGCAGATGGCCGCCGAGGATATCGGCAGCGTGAGGGCGATGCCCACGATCGCGGAGACGGCGATGCCCATCCAGAAGGGCTGCAGCTTGGTGGCCTCGGTGATGAGCGTGCCCACATAGTTCGCGCCTGTGCCGATGGGCGGCGCGATGACGGCGGAGAGCGCCACGCCCACGAAGATGGTCACCAGCGGTGTCACGAGCACGTCTATGGGCGTCTCCTTGCTGACGGCCTTGCCTATCTCCGCCGCCACGATGGCCACCACCAGCACAGCCAGAGGCCCGCCGGCGCCGCCCAGCGCGTTCGAGACCCAGCCCACGGCCGTGAGCGAAAACAGCACCAGCGGCGGGCACTTGAGCGCCCAGCCGATGGCTATCGCCATCGCCGGCCCGCTCATCGCGCTCGCGTACCCGCCCACGGTCGAGAATATCTCCACGCCCGTCTGCGAGCCCAGCGTGTTGAGTATGGTGCCTATCAGCAGCGAGCAGAAAAGGCCCTGCGCCATTGCCCCCAGCGCGTCGATGCCGTAGCGCCTGAGCGATATCTCGATGTCCTTGCGCTTGAGGAATGCCTTCAGAGCGTCCATAAAAATACACCGTCCCGGTCAGTTTGCTTTACAGGTGTCAAGACACCTGTAAAGCAAAGTCTACAACCGAAACGGCGTGTTGTCAAGGGTGGATATTTCGTTGACAAAGCCTCAGTGCGTATAGTCGAGGAAGCGGACGCCTTCGCCCAGGTCCTTCTCGACGAGCTCCTTCATCTTCCGCGCGAAGGGGCAGGGATAGCCTATGGGCGTGCCCTTCTGGATGCAGCTGGCAAAGACGATGGTGTCCGCCCCGCGGCGCACCAGCTCCCGCGCGCGCAGCACGGCCTTTTTGGCCGGGCAGCCGCCGCAGTTGATGAAGCCGACGATCTCTATGTCCTCTTCTATGCCCGCAAAAGCGCCCTGCCGCTCGCGGATGGCGCGGAAGTCCGCCGTCCCGGGGCAGTAGTCCTCCGTCTGCTGGCAGCGTATGATGCCGATCTTCATTTGCTCCCTCCTCCGGTCAAAAATATGTTATCCGCCGCGGGCGCTCACTCCAGCAGTATGCCCGCTTCCCGCAGCGCGTCCACGCACCGCGCAAAGCTCCCCTCGTCCTTGCAGAGCAGCGTGTGCAGGTGGATGCCGCCCGTGAGGGCGGAGAGCGGCGCCGCCCCCTCTTCCCTCACGCGGCGGATGAACTCCGCCACGTCGCGGCGGTCCTTCAGGTGCAGCTCGCCGGTGAGCTGGCCGTAAACGGCGTGCTCGATGACCACGTCCAGGACGGTGCAGCCGTTGTCCACCATGATGTTCAGCTCGCGCTCCATGCCCTCCGGCCCGTGGACGCAGGCCAGGGTGTGCCTCCGGCCGCGAGCGCCCCCGCCGGCCACATAGCCGCGCGGCGTGGCGGTTATCTCCATGCCCGAGGCCCGCAGCAGCGCCACGTCGCCCACGATGACCTGGCGGCTGACGCCCAGCCGGGCCGCCAGCGCGGCGGCGCTCACAGGCGCGCCTGCGCGGGCGAGCTCGGCGGCGATGGCCCGCCTCCTGCCCTCGGCGTCCATCAGCTGCGCGCGTTCAGCAGGGCGTTCTTGATGCCCAGCAGCTCGTCGGAGAGGTCTACGTAGTAGTTGTGCGGATAGTCGAATCTCCGCACCTCCGGCCACAGGGTGGCGACCTCTTTCTTGCAGTAGGCCTGTATCTCCGGCAGCGTGGGCATGTCATACACCAGCTCGCCGCCCCTGAAGATGGGCACCTGCAGCTCGCGCGCGGTGAAGTTGGTCATCGTCTTCTGCTTCCAGGTGGCCTCCGGGTCGCGGATCACCAGCGGGCGCGTGTCGTCCACGCTCTCGCTGTGCAGGCATATGTAATCGGCCTCCGCCATGCCGCTGTCGAGGCCGTAGAAGCGGTAGACCTTCTTGAAATGCGGGTTGGTTATCTTGCCAACGTTCTCGCTGATCTTTATGCGCGGGACGATAGCGCCGTCCGCCTCCTCCACGGCGGCGAGCTTATACACGCCGTCGAACACCGGCGAAGAGCGGGATGTTATCAGCCGCTCGCCCACGCCGAAGGAGTCGATGCAGGCCCCCTGGCGCAGCAGCTCGCTGATGAGCCGCTCGTCAAGGGCGTTGGAGCAGGTGATCTTGCAGTCGGTCCAGCCGGCGTCGTCCAGCATCCGGCGCGCCCTGCGCGTCAGATAGGCGAGGTCGCCGGAGTCGAGGCGGATGCCGCATTTGGTGATGCCCAGCGGCCTGAGCACCTCGTTGAAGGCGCGGATGGCGTCCGGCACGCCGCTGCGCAGGGTGTCGTAGGTGTCCACCAGCAGCGTGGCGTTGTTCGGATAGAGCCGGCAATAGGCGCGGAAGGCGTCCAGCTGGCTGGGGAACATCTGCACCCAGGAGTGGGCGATGGTGCCCGCGGCGGGCACGCCGTAGAGCTGGTCGGCCAGCACGCAGGCCGTCCCCGCGCAGCCGCCGATATAGGCCGCGCGCGCGCCGAGCACGGCGGCGTCCGCGCCCTGGGCGCGGCGGGAGCCGAACTCCAGCACCGTCCGGCCCTGGGCGGCGCGCACCACGCGGTTGGCCTTGGTGGCAATGAGGCTCTGGTGGTTGATGGCCAGGAGCAGATACGTCTCGATGAGCTGCGCCTCAATGGCAGGGGCGCGGACGGTCATGATGGGCTCCCGGGGGAAGATGGGCGTGCCCTCTGGCACGGCATAGATATCGCCCGAGAAGCGGAAATGGCGCAGATACTCGAGGAATTCCTCGCAGAAGATCCCGCGTCCCCGCAGGTAGGCGATGTCCTCCTCGGCAAAGTGGAGGTTTTGGATGTAGTCCACCACCTGCTCCAGGCCGGCTGCAATGGCAAAGCCGCCCTTGTCGGGCACATCCCGGAAGAAGACGTCAAAATATGTAATTTGATTCTGAAACCCCTTTTTCCAGTAGCCGTTGCCCATGGTCAGCTCATAGAAGTCGCAGAGCATGGAGAGATTCAGGGGCTCTTTTGTGGTCATAATATAACACCTC
>DVOV01000114.1 GCA_018713375.1 Candidatus Scatomorpha stercorigallinarum
GCCTCATCGGAAATGCTCAGGCCGTGGTGGCTCTCCAGCCCCCGCTTGAGGGCGGAGAGCATCTTCTCGCAGTCGGCGAGGCCCGGCTCGGGCACGTTCACGGGCTGGAAGCGCCGCTCCAGCGCGGCGTCCTTCTCGATGTGCCGGCGGTATTCCTCCAGCGTGGTGGCGCCTATCACCTGGATCTCCCCGCGCCCGAGGGCGGGCTTGATGATGTTGGCCGCGTCGATGGCCCCCTCCGCCGAGCCGGCGCCCACCAGCGTGTGCAGCTCGTCGATGAACACGATCACGTCCCCCGCGCGGCGCACCTCGCGCAGCACGGCCTTGATGCGCTCTTCAAAGTCGCCGCGGTACTTGGTGCCGGCCAGCATGCTGGGCACGTCCAGCGTGACGATGCGCATCCCGCGCAGGCTGTCGGGCACCTCCCCGCGGGCCACGCGCTGGGCCAGCCCCTCGGCCACCGCCGTCTTGCCCACGCCCGGCTCGCCCACCAGCACGGGGTTGTTCTTCGTGCGGCGGGAGAGGATCTGAATGACGCGCTTGATCTCCCGGTCGCGGCAGACCACAGGGTCCGTGCCGCCGCCGGCGGCCAGCTGCGTCAGGTCGCGGCCATACTGGTCGAGCAGGCGCGTGTCCGCGTGACGCGCGGGATAGCGCAGCGGGCTCTGGCGCGTCTGGCGGCTGGGCTCGCCGTCCTGCGGCGCGCCGAAAAGGGCCAGTATCTGCTCATAGAGCGCCTCCGGCTCCGCCCCCGCGCCGCAGACGAGGCCGTAGGCCGTGCAGTCCGGCGAGCGCAGCACGCCCATCAGCAAATGCTCCGTGCCCACATAGCCGTGGCCCAGGCGGCGCGCGTCCCTCGCCGCCTGCTCGATGGCCGAGCGGGCCTTCGGCGTCAGGCCCTGGGCCGGCTCGCCGGGGGCGCCGCGGCCGCACTCCGCGGCCACCAGCCGCGTCAGCCGCGCGCTGTCCAGCCCGCAGCCGGCGAGCACGCGCGCGCCCAGGCTGCCCTCCTCCGCCGCCACGCCCAGCAGCAGGTGCTCGGTGCCCACATAGCTGTGCCCCAGCGCCGCCGCCGCGTCCCGGGCGGCGGTGATGGCCCCCGTGGCCCTCTCGGTGAATCTGCCGCTACCTTTCATGCCCATTCCTCCTTGCTGAGAGCTATAATGATAGCCTGTCCGGGGCGTGAATGCCCGCGAACGCAGTAAGTATTGCCCTCTCAGCCGGAAGATATAACCATCTGCCCCGCTGTGCGCGGGGGGAAATTCATAATTACTTATTGATTTTTACGCCCGGTGTGCTACAATACAGCCATACAGGCCTGTGAAGGGCCCCGTATAAATATGCTCTGAATGGAGGATGGAACATGGCTTACGTTATCACTGATGATTGCGTCTCCTGCGGCACCTGCGCTGCCAACTGCCCCGTCGAGGCCATCGACATGGGCGATGACAAGTACGTCATCGACCAGGACAAGTGCATCGGCTGCGGCACCTGCAAGGAGAACTGTCCTGCTGACGCCATCGCTGAGAACTGATCGGCGTTACGCTCCGCCCCGCCGCGTGACTGTTGCGCGGCGGGGCACTTCTATATGTACGGAAAGGCGCTTTTGCGGAGAAGGGAGGAGGCCATGGCCCTGTCCGAACTCTGGCCCGGTGGGCCGCTATTCGACCCCGGCGGCGGCATGCCGCTGGGCATGGACAGCCTGCTGCTGGCGGACTTCGCCCGCCCCGCCCGGGGCCGGGCGCTGGAGCTCTGCTGCGGCGCCGCCGCCGTGACGCTGCTGCTGCTCAGCCGGATGCCGGGGCTGGAGGCGGACGGCGTGGAGCTGTTGCCTGCCGCCGCGCGCTCGGCGGAGCGCAACCTGGCCGCCAACGGCCTTGAGCGGCGCGCGCGGGTGATCTGCGGCGACATCCGCGCCCACCGCGCGCTGCTGAAGGCGGGGGCTTACTCGCTCTGCGTCTGCAACCCGCCCTATTTCCCGGCCGGCAGCGGCCGCGCGAGCAGCGACCGCGCCCGCGCGCTCGCCCGCTCGGAGATGGAGTGTACGCTCGCGGACGTGCTCGACGCCGCGGCCTGGTCGCTGCGGACGGGCGGGGCCTTCTGCGTGGTGCACCGCCCGGAGCGCCTGGCGGAACTGATGGCGCTGATGCGCGCGCACGCGCTGGAGCCCAAGCGCCTGCGCCTGGTGCAGAGCACGGCGGCGAGCGCGCCCAGCCTGGTGCTGGCCGAGGGCCGCCGCGGCGGCGCGCCCGGGCTGAAGATAGAGCCGCCGCTGATCGTCCGCACGGACTCGGGCGGCGAGAGCGCGGAATACCGCCGCATATGTCACAGGGGGGATACATGATGCCGGGAACGCTCACGCTGGTGGGCACGCCCATCGGCAACCTGGGGGACTTTTCGCCCCGGGCGCGCCGCGCGCTGGAGGAGGCGGACTTCATCGCCGCCGAGGACACGCGCGTCACGCTGCGGCTGCTGAACTATTTCGGAATAAAAAAGCCGCTCGTCAGCTACTTTGAGCACAACAAGTACCAGAGCGGGGACAAAATATTGCAGCGCATCCTCGCCGGCGAGAACTGCGCGCTGGTGACGGACGCGGGCATGCCCGCCGTCTCCGACCCCGGCGAGGAGCTGGTGGCGCTCTGCGCGCGCGAGGGCGTGGCCGTCACCGCCGTGCCGGGCCCCAGCGCGGTGGTGACGGCGGTGGCCCTTTCCGCCCTGCCCGCGGGGCGCTTCACCTTCGAGGGCTTCCTCTCCACCTCCGGCAGGAGCCGCGCGGAGCATCTGGAGGAGCTGAAGGGCGAGCGGCGGACGATGGTGTTCTACGAAGCGCCGCACAAGATAGCGAAAACGCTCGCCGACCTGGCCGCCGCGCTGGGCGCTGGGCGCGAGGTGTCCCTCTGCCGGGAATTGACGAAGATGCACGAGGAGGTCATCCGCACGACGCTGGGCGAGGCCGCGGAGCGCTACGCCGCCGAGCCGCCGCGCGGCGAGTTCGTGCTGGTGGTGGCCGGCGCGCCGGAGCCGGCGCGGCCGCAGATGGACGAGCAGGCGGCCCTCGAGCTCGTTTGCCGCTACCGCGCCGAGGGCCTCTCGCTCAAGGACGCGGCAAAAAAAGCCGCCGCCGAGAGCGGCTTCAAGAGGAATGACCTGTATTCCCGCGCGCTGAAGGAGGAATGACCCAAACTGTGTTTGGATGCGGATGCGCTGCGCGCCGCTCCACTTTCAGCAAGCCCAGGCCTCCCCTGCCGCGCAGGGGAGGTGGCCGTGCGCCGAAAGTTTGCGCATCTTACCAAAGAAACCCAACCCCTGGCGCCGGAACGGGATGGATCCCGTTCCTCCTTTAAAAACCGGACCCGCTGGGCTTCGGATTTGTTTTTGCTGGGCTGCACGGCGCACACGCGCCGGCCTGATTTATATGCAGTTGACTTTCCCATACTTGTTTTTTAACGCAAATCTTATTATAATGAGATAACGATGAGACCCGTTTTAAGCGGTCAACGCCAGGGGAGGTGTGGTCATGAAAAGAAGAGGGGCCATAATACTCACAGCGCTTGCTCTCTCGCCCACGCTGTTGTCCGGCTGCGCCGCCTGGTACGGATACAACGTGCCGGATACGGCTGTTGGGGAGCACGGCGTTATGACCGGGGTGCTCGCAGACAAACTGGAGCAGCTTCACTTTGTTTTGCTCAACCACGAAGACAACAGATGGTACCTGTTCAAGCTGGGCTACGGCGGTGGCCCCTATGATCTCGATGATTTTGAGATCGGCGACGAGCTGTACATAGAATACTATATGGAGGAGAACGACGGCATACCATGGAGCAGTTGCGTGGAAATAATGCCTCTGGAAGAATACGAAGCGAATCGGGAGCGGGTCGATGCGAAGCGCGCTGAGACCTACGCACGTCAAAGGGGCGATCGTGAGGAGGGGAGACCATGATAAAACGAAGTAATATCAAACTGCCCGCGCTGCTTTTGGCGCTGATGTTCGTCCTTTTACCAGGCTGCGCAGAGACGGGAACGGCCGAAATATCCGAAGATGTATATGCCGCCGCCGGGGACGGGCAGATCGTGGATATACGCGACCGGTATACTGCTGATGGAGAGCTTCACGGCAGCGATGCCGGCGCGCCCGTTCAGACCCTGCTGCTGGATAACGCGGAGGACAACGAACGGGTGTCATCCGAAGCCCTGTTTGAGATATCCGAGGACGCGAACACGCGCCTGGGCATTACGGCCAGTTGGCGTCAATCAGGCGAAACACTGTATGTAGGCGTCGCCAGCGCCGAGGGAACTATATATGCGTTAGGGCTCACGAGCGGCGCGGCCCATGGCATTATAGACCTGTCCGGCTTGCCGGCCGGCGAATACGCCGTCACCATGTTCAGCAGCAACGATGCGGACGTGTTTGCCTCGTTGAGTTATCAGATCGCCTGACGATATTCGGCCGGGCAGGCAAACCTTGACGTTATCCTGCCGTATCCTGTCCTAAACGGGAGAAAGGGAGGGTGCGCGATGAAAAGGACGATGGCATGGTTAGTGCTGGCAGCTGTGCTGCTCTCTGCCTGCGGGGCGGAAGCCGCGCCCGCGCCGGCCGCGGCCGGGACGCCGGCGCCGACGGCGGCGCCGGAGGGCGCGGAGCCCACGCCGCCCGCCTCCACGCCTGCCGGGTATGCGGAGCCCACAGCGGCCCTTATCTTGCGCCGTGGGAGCGAACCCGCCTGGCGCTACGACCTCTCGGAGCAGGATCTCGACGCCCTCTGCGCGGCCGTCGCGGGCATCGTGCGCCTGGATGAGACGGAGCGGCCGGAGTACGACGAGGCCCGCGATGAGTTCACGCAGCCGCCGCGGCTGTACAGCGTCTACTTTGCCTATGAGGAATATGACGAGCGCGCACACCCGCGGGATATCGATATATTCTACGGCGGGACGGTCATGTTCGACAACGTGTGCTATGCCTGCGAGGCCGGGAGCATCGACACCGGGCTGCTGGAGGAGCTGCTCGCCGCGCGGGTGAGCGTGAAGAAGGACCCGGCGCTGATCGAGGAGGCGGAGGCGTTCCTGCGCGCCGACTTCGCCGCGGCGGCAGAGGGCTGCGAGATAGAAGCCCTGGAATATGACGCGGAGATGGACGCGTATTTCACGGACGTGGCGTCGCATGTGTTCCACGGCGCGCCGGCGGAGGGCATCGACAAGGGCAGCCTTGTCACCCTGCGCTTTGAATACAGCGGCGGCGCCGGCACGGCCTACCGCGGCATTGGGCCGGGGACGGAGGCCGCGCTGGTGCTGATAAAGACGGACGAAGGCTGGTCGGTCATGAACTGGGCCGAGATCAGGAGCTGAACTGGCGAGCTCAAAGCCCGCCGCGGCGGCAGCCGGGGCGGTACTCGGCCCTGTTTCTGGTGCTCGCGCCGGACGGCCACGTCAAGTTGACTTTGGATGATTTGATGATAATATCCTGTTATAATTGAATGGAATAGTTATAAAGATCCACGACCGCCGCCTTCGGAAGCGCGCATTCCTTTTGAGAAAGGGGAGACCTGGATGAAGCGAAAGCTCTTTTGGAGATCTGTCCTCCGCCGTCCGCTGGCGGCGGTCCTGATCCTGCTGCTTTTGGGCGCCGCCGCGCTGGGCGTGGGTGAAAAGTTCACGGAATACAGCGCGGTCTCCTCGCAGGTAGACGCCCTCAACGACTATTACCGCCCCATCGGGCAGCTGGTCAGCACCGACGGGGATGTCGGCGCCGGGGCGGAACTGATCTCCTCCAGCGCCTATGTGGATTTTTCTGACACGCGGCGCTATGTCGCCGGCGTCCTGGACGGGCTGTATAACGCGGACATCGACGGCAACTCGAGCGACCGCGAGGGCATCGGCGTGAATGTGAGCGAGATACTCGCATATGCCGAGCTGCTTTCAAAGGAGCGCAGCGCCGGGGGCGGATATGAGTATATGTTCCGCATCACCGAGCCTGTGTACGGCTATCCCGAGCGCGTGGGCGAGAAAATGAGGCTGCTGATGTACCACGCGGACGACGGCGACGAGGCCTTCGTACTGGAGGACGCCGCGCTGGAGGTGGGCGGCGTCTATCTCGTGCGGGCGTATTATCACAAAAACTCGTACATTACCGGCATCGACATCGACTATACCCTCCGCCGCGCCGAGCCCGGCGGCCGGTGGTTCCTCACCGAGGCCGAGGGCAGGGAGCTGCTGCCCTCCCTGCTGGGCGATGAGGAGGAGATCCAGGAGCTGAACCGGCACAGCATGATGGTGGTGGGCACGGCGGACATGCGGAAGATGCCTTATGTGCAGGAGAGCTCCCATTATTATTACCTGGAAGAGGGGCGCTGGCTGGACGATGAAGATCAGGCCGCGGCAAACCCCGTCTGCGTAGTGCACGTCGGCTTTGCACAGACGCGCGGGCTTTCTTTGGGCGATGAGATCACCCTGACCCTCCGCGACATACCCGAGACGCATGTGGGCTACATCACCTCCGATTTTAAGGACAGCTATGACACCTACCCGACAAAGACCCTGACGCTGAGCATCGTCGGGATATATGGCACCCTGTCGCCTAATCCCGTACAGCTTACGAGCGTGACGAATTACCTCTATATCCCGGACAGCGTTATGCCCGAGGGCTTTGGCACGGGCGACGGGGAGGTCTCCGACTCCTCCTACAGCTTCCTGCTGAACTCCCCTGCGGACAAGGAGGCATTCCTGACGGAGACCCGCCCGGGCTTGCTTGAGCTGGGCCTGGATGTGCAGTTTATAGAGCGGGACTGGGAGACCTTTGCCGCGGCGTCCGACTCCCTGAAGGGCTCGGCGCTGAGCGGGCTGCTCCTCTATGGGGCGCTCTTCCTGACCGTGGCGGCGGTGTGCGCCTTCGTCTACGCCCACCAGCGCGCCAGGGAGATCGCCATTGCGCGCGCCCTCGGGATGCCGGCGGCGGAAACGCTGCTGGGGAGCTTTGCGCCCTACGCCCTGCTGGCGGCCGTGGGCATCTTTGCCGGCTCCTGCCTTGCCCGCTACATTGCAGTGGAGCAGATCGTTTCGAAATTGGAGGAAATCTCACCTGAACCGGTGGCCGTTCCGCCGGGGACAAGCCTTGTGCTCATAGGGCTTTTGCTGCTGCTTGTGACTGTGCTGCCCGCATTCCTGGGCCTTCGCCGCAGCACGAAACGGAGCGTGCTGGAGGTCCTGCAGGGCGGGGCGGCGCGCCCGCGGGCAGATGCCGCGGCGGCCTTTCCGGCAGAGCCCAAAGAGCCGCAGCCCTCTCCGGCGGCGGGCGCGATCGTCGCGCCAGCGGAACAGCTCCGGAAGAAGCGCCGGGGGAGCGGCGCGGCGCTGGCGAGGTTTACGGCGCGCTACGCCCTGCGCTCGCCCTTGCGCACGGCGCTGTACATATGCACGGCGCTGCTCTTCGGCGTATCTCTCGCGGTCATCCAGCAAAACCTGAGCCGGGCCTCGTCGGAGATCGACGCGCTCTATGAGACTGTGCAGGTCAGCGCGGAGATCGTAAAGACTGACCCCACATCCTCCGTATCGGACGGGAGCGGGAAAAGCGGCGGGTTTATCTCGCAGGAGGCCGTCGAACGACTGCTGGACACCGGATTTTTCTCCGGCTGCTACACCGAGGCGGTGGAGAACGACGCGAGATTGATGCTTTCCCAGCCTGGCGGCAAGATCCTGCATCAGGCAAACGATCTGACGCTCCTGATGCCGTCGAACGAAAAGGATCTCCTCGCTCAGACGGGGAACAGCATGGAGATCGAGTATTTTCCGCCCTTTGACGGCTCCATCTTTTCCGAGGACGTATATGGGGAGACGAACGAGCTGGGAATGCCCGCCCATGAGCTTCCTGTTATCCTGCCCCGTGTGCTCTACGAGTCCTGGAACGTTACCGGCGGCTCGTACTTTATACTGGTGGGCGACGGAGGCAAAGCCGTCACTGTGAGCGTTGCCGGAGTGTACGACGGCTACTATACCGGCGTTGCCTCGATGAACACGGCCTTGATGCCCGCCGGAGCGGCGCAGTGGATCGGCGTACAGTCGCTCTCATATATAAAGGCGAATTTTGAAGTTGACCGCGCCAGGAACAGGGAGCTCTCGCAGCTTTCGGCGGAGGCGGACGAGATCGTCTCAAGCCCCGCGGCGGGAAAACTGCCGCTGTCCTTCCTCCTTTGGGACGAGGAGCTGCGGGAGGCCATAGGCCCCCTCAACGAAAACGTGGAGGTGCTGGAGCTTCTCTACCCGCTGGTGCTGCTGATCTCGGCGTTGACGGCGGCGGGGCTCACGGCGCTTTTGCTGGTGCAGCGCACTAAGACGGCGGCGCTGCTGCGTGTCATCGGCGTCTCGCGCATCCAGGCGCGCTGCGTACTGGGCGCGGAGCTGCTGCTGCCCGCGCTGGCGGGAGAGGCGATCGTGCTGCTGGCGCTGGCGGCCATCTTCCCCCTGGTCGGGTTTGGCAGCATGGCGGAGGGCGCGGCCGTCTATTTGTTGGGAGCGCTCTCAGGCGCGCTGGCGGGCGTGTATATGGTGACCCGCAAGCGCCCGCTGGAGCTTTTGCAGGTGAAGGAATAGGAGGGAAAGATCATGGCAGAACTGACGTTGCACCGTGTGAGCTACCGCTATCCCCGCGCGGCGCGGGATGCGCTGCAGGGCGTGGAATGCCGCTTCCGCGCCGGGGAGGTCGCGGCGGTCGTCGGGCCGTCCGGCAGCGGGAAAACCACGCTGCTGAGCATCATGGCCGGGCTCGACCGCCCCTCCGGCGGCGAGGTCCTGGTGAATGACAAAAAGCTAAGCGAGATGAATTTAGACGCCTACCGGCGGCAGTATGTGTCCGTGATTTTCCAGGCGTTTCACCTGTTCCCGCTCCTGACCGTGCTGGAAAACGTGTGCTTCCCGCTGGAGCTGCTGGGCGCCGGCGAAAAGGACGCCAGGGAACAGGCGCGGCGGAACCTCGAGCTGGTGGGCATAGCGGAAGAGAAACACCGGCGCTACCCGAGCCAACTCTCGGGCGGCGAGCAGCAGCGCGTGGCGATAGCGCGGGCGCTGTCCTCGGGGGCCGGGATCCTGCTGGCGGACGAGCCCACGGGCAACCTGGACGGGGAGAATTCGCGCAATATCGTGGATATCCTCACCCGCCTCGCGCATGAGGGCGGCTACTGCGTGGTGATCGTCACCCACGACCCGGCCATCGCCGAGGCGGCCGACGCCGTCTACACCGTCGCCGACGGCGAACTGAGCCGGATGGCATAGGCGGGACCACGCCCGCCGCCGCGATCTGGTCTGAAATGCAAAAAGGAAACCGCAATCTTTGCGGTTTCCTTTTTTGTGCTCCTGTATCACCGGAAGGCGATATGGGGATCAGTTCCCTTCGCCCGCAGGGCCGCCCTCCCCGGGGGCGGCGCGGCGCAAAAGATGGAGGTTGGATATGCCCATGTGGGCAAATATCCCCATAACTGCCCACCAAATATAGAGCGGGCCGGGATCTTGCCACAAATAGTCCAGAGGTTCTGGCAAAACGAGCCCGCCCCAGCCAGTCAAAAGGAAAAAACAGCTGATGTACAGCCCGCCGAGCAGCATAACTGCGGCTATCGCCAGGGAGGCTGCGGTGAGCTTTTTGCCCGGCCTGTGTCTGAGGCCTGAGCCAAACCCTATCGCCCCGCAAACGAGGTATGATACCAGCAGGCCGAGGATGGGGATCAGCGTGAACGCGCGGATGAACACCAGGCGAATTGTCAGCTCCCCGCTGAGAATGCCGAAAAAACGCATCTCGTTGTAGTGGCTGGGACACAGGGATACGAGCACAAACGCGATCACTACGTAAATAGCCCGCCTTGCGAGGATCTTTCCGTACTTATCTGCCACCTGCCAGCACCTCCTGATTCATGATACCGTATGTGGTAAGCGGCCTGCAAGATCGTTGCCGATCGCTTCCTCCGAGTGTTCCGGAACGAGCAGCGCTGTATCCTTTGCTAACATTGCACTATAATTATATCACATGGCACTTTTGAGTCGATAGTGGTAATTTTCACAATAATTTACAAGTAGAATTGTGCTAATTAACGTTAAACCCTCCGCGCGTATTCGCCCATGTTGCGGCATAACGCGGGCGAGCGCAGGTTTTCCAAAAAATAATGGAGCAGCCCGGAGGCTGCTCCTTAACGTGTGAGCTTAAAACAGGTCGCTGCGCGACCCTGTTCGTATGAGATATAGAATAAGCTCGTCATTATTCACTTCGTACACAAGCAGCCAGTCGGGCTGGAATATCCACGCTTTACTATCCGCTTGTAATCACTCTTGAATGCGGCCTGGTACTTAATCGTCAGCATTCAGGTCCTCAATCAAGGCCTTAACGGAGGTGAAGCCGCGGCTGAGCCCGACGCCGTTTCTGGCGTCCTCTATGGCCTTGCGGGTCTCCGCGTTGGGCGCCTCCGCGCCGATCTCAAACGGTATGCGGTACTCGCGCACAGCCTTCTTCGCAAAAATGTTGAAGGCCGTGGACATCGACATGCCCATGTCCGAGCAAAACGCTTCAAACTGCTGCTTCAAGTTGGAGTCCATGCGGATGTTCACGTTCGTCGTAGCCATAACGCGCCTCCTTTCGCTTCTTAGTATATTCATTGTAAACGTTATTATTTACAATGTCAATACTTTGCACATTAATGTTTCCCGCCGCGGCTGGCTTCGCTTCGCTCGCGCCGCTGAGTTGCTGCAAGCCCAAGCCTCCCCTACTTGTAAGGGAGGTGGCCGCACGAAAGTGCGGCCGGAGGGGTGCCGGAAGTCTGCGCTCCTTCGATAAGATGCGCAAACCTCCAACACCCCTCCGCCGCCTGCTGCGCAGGCGCCACCTCCCCTGCACGGCAGGGGAGGCCCGGGCTGCGATAAGGAGGCAAATACCTGCGGCCGTTGGCCGCCCTCCAGGCGCAGCCTGGCTGGTCAGAGGTTATCGGTCGCGTACATGATGGCGGAGACGGCCACCACGGGGGCGGTCTCGCAGCGCAGTATGCGCTCGCCCATGGAACAGAGGGTGAAGCCCGCCGCGGCGGCCATTTTGGCCTCCGCCTCCGAGAAGCCGCCCTCCGGACCGGTGACGATGGCGGCGGCGTCAAAGGGCAGGGCGGACTCGATGGCCTCCTTCAGCGGCGCGCGCTGCGCGCCCGTCTCGTACATGAAAAGGCGCACGGGCAGCTTGACGGCGGCGTCCAGCATGTCCAGATAGTTGGGGATGTAGCCCACGCGGGGGATGATGCCGCGCCCTGACTGCTGGGCGGCGGACTCCGCCACGCGCGCGAGGCGCTCGAGCTTTTTCGCCATGCTGCGCCCATCCGGCCGCGCGATGCAGCGCTCGCAGTCGAAAAAGTCGATCTCCGCCGCGCCGGCCTCCACGCACTTCTGCACCAGCAGCTCCGCGCGCTCGCCCTTGGGGTAGCCGGCAAATACGCGCACGGCCACGCTGGGCTCCGCGCGGCAGGGCGCGACCTCGATCACCTCCGCCTCGGCCTCCTCCGCCGTGGAGCGCACCAGGCGGCAGCGGTAGTCCGTGCCGCGCCCGTCGCAGATGACCACGTCCTCGCCGGGGCGCAGGCGCAGCACCCGGATGTGCTCCGCGTCCTGCCCGCGGATGATCGCCCTGCCTCCGTCCAGATTCGTCCCGGCCATGAAAAACCTTGCCATATCGCGCCCTCCGTGAACTGTTTTGCCCATTATCTCACAGAGCGCGCGCGTTTGCAAGCGCCGCGCACACGGCGGCGCGGCTGGGCATAGAATGTTGCGGGTGATAAGTATGCTTGACGAGTCATTGGCGTCACCCGGCGGCTTCGAGGCCGTCTGGCAGCGCGTGCAGGGCGCGCGCTCCGCCCCGCCGGACACGGGCGGGGAGCAACTGCGGGAGTTCATGCTCGCCGCCGGGAGGGCCTGCGAGCTCTACCGCGCGCTGGCCTGCCGCATGGGCGGCTGCGCCTGTACGCTGCGGCGCATGGCGGAGGAGGAGCGCTGCCGCGCGCGGGCGCTGGCGGGGGAGTATTACCTGCTGACGGGCGACTGCTGCCCGCCGGAGCCTTCATGCCCTCTGGTGTGCTGCTGCCTGAAGAGCCTGCGCAGCGCGTATCTGGCCGAGCGCGAGAGCGCTTGCGCCTTCCGCGCTGCGGCTGAGCACGCCTGCGGGGAGCTCAAGTGCCTCTATGAGCGCTGCGCGCGCTGCGAGGAGGGCCACGCGCGCACCCTGCGCGGCATTATTTTGCGCTGTATCTGACGCCGGCCGCCGCAAATTTCAAGTTTGCTGAGAAAAGCTCTTGACTTTGCGGCGGTTTTCATTTATTATATACGGGCGTCAACAATAGAATGTTGTTCGGGCAATGCGTGGAGAAGTCGCGTAGTTGGTCGAGCGCGCACGATTGGAAATCGTGTAACCGTCAAAAGCGGTTCGAGGGTTCGAATCCCTCCTTCTCCGCCACGTCGCCGCAAGCTTCATATCGCTTGCGGCGACGATTTTTCTTTCAGAATGATCGTCGTCTCGCGCTCATTCCGCTGCTCCTCCTTTCAAAATTGAACCCACTTCGTTGGGCTTCAATATGCTGTAAGAACACTCACACCACGGCGCCGGAACGGAATGGATCCCGTTCCGGCGCTCTTTTTTGCCTTTCTGCGGGCGTCATGCCTTCCTGATGGGGAGGCGGATGACTGTTTTCCACTTTTCCGGGGGCACCCTCCTCGCGTCGGACATGTATATCTCATGGTGCAGCCGGGTCTCTGTGAGGTCTGTGGCATAGCCCTGTTCCTCCAGATATGCCTCCATCAAGGCGATGGTCCGCGGCTCGTCGTCAAAGGGGCCCAGGTGCATCGCCTGCACGCACAGCCCCTCCTCCACGGTGAAGAAGCGGGCGCGGGAACAGTCCAGCTTTTTCTTCCGAGTTGCAGTTTCGACCGCCCAGTCAAGGTCCTGCCCGCTCACGAAGTCCGGCAGCCTGATGACGGATATCCAGCGGAAGGCGTCCTTGTCCCCATCCGCGCCCTCCTGCTGCCAGAAGCCCTCCAGCGGCGGCACGACATATTCAAAAAAGCCCTCGATCTTGTGGCCGGTTTTGTAACT
Source organism: Candidatus Scatomorpha stercorigallinarum (assembly GCA_018713375.1). The sequence continues at coordinate 13,094 of DVOV01000114.1, forward strand.
CATCTTTATGGTGTACGCAACGGCGTACAGGACGCCGATCGCCTGCTGGTATGCGCCGCCCTCCGTGTTCGGGTCCCCGGCCCCGCGGACGGCGATATAGTTGGCCGCCGGGACGTTCACTATCTGCGGCGTGTTCCTGGGCATATAGAATTCCCGGTATTCTTTCTTGAAATCAAAGGCCATGGCCATCCCTCCTCAGCTCTTGGCCCATTATGCAACACTCCCCCGCCGGTCTCAAGGCGGCTGAAAGGAAAAAAGAACGCCGGAACGGAATGAAATCTGTTCCGGCGCTGTGGCGGAGAAGGAGGGATTTGAACCCTCGCTCGGCTCATCACCGACTACTCCCTTAGCAGGGGAGCCCCTTCGGCCTCTTGGGTACTTCTCCAGACGAAAGCTGATACATAATAGCACATACTTGCGTTCTTGTCAAGGTTGACAGGCAGAGTTTTTTAGTTTATAAAGAAAGCATGAGATACGACACCGTTATTTTCGACCTCGACGGCACGCTGCTGGACACGCTGGAGGACCTGCGCGACGCCGTCGTACACGCCATGCGCGACTTCGGCCTGCCGGAGCCGACGCGCGACGAGATGCGCGCGCGGCTGGGCAACGGCTCCGGCTACCTGATCGCCCACTGCGTGCCCGGCGGGAGGGACTACCCCCGCTATCAGGAGGTCTTTGACGATTACCTGTCCTTTTACGAGGCCCACAGCCGCATCAAAACGGCGCCCTACCCCGGCATCATGGAGCTGTTGGAGGAGCTCAAAGCAGCCGGCGTGAAGTGTGCCATCGTCTCCAACAAGCCGCACACGGCCGCCGCGCAGCTCGCGCGGGACTTTTTCAGCGGCCTGGTGCTGACGGCCGTGGGGGAGAAGCCGGGCATCCGCCGCAAGCCCGCGCCGGACACCGTGCTCGCCGCCATGGACGAGCTGGGCGCGGAGCCGGCGCGCACGGTGTACGTCGGCGACTCGGAGGTGGACATCGACACGGCCCGCGCCGCGGGGATAGGCTGCATCTCCGTCACCTGGGGCTTCCGCACCCGCGAACAGCTCGTCGAAAGCGGCGCGAGCGTCCTGGTGGACGACGCCGCAGGGCTGAAAAGGGAGATAACCGGCTGAAATGCGCGGCGCTTACCATGCCCGGCAGAATATGTTATGGCTGTAAAAGGCAAGAGCGCGGCCCTCTCTGTGAGCAAGCAGAGGGGGCCGCGCCTGTATTTTCCGAGCGGGCGTCATTTCCCGGCCAGCTCGATGAGCATGGCCAGGGCGTCGCGGTTCTCGCGCGTGACTTCGAGCACGGCGGTGTCGGCGCGCGCGGCTATCGCGGCGAGGAAGGGCTCCCCGGCGCGCTGCAGCACGCCGAGGACGGGCGTGGGGCCGTCCAGGGCATCCAGCACCGCGCGCTGGAAGAGCGTCGCCGCGGCCTCGTGAGGGCCCAGCTCGTCCATCAGTATCAGGCCGCAGCGCCCGCAGCCGCTCAGCGCGGCGCGGCCCAGCGTCTCGAAGCGGAGGGCCATGTCCGCCCCCGGAGCGGCGCAGGAGAAGAGCAGGTTCCCCTCGCCTGGCTGCTCGCCGTCAGACACGCGCAGCAGGTGGACGGTGGCCTCCCCGGGGCGCACCGTATCGACGCGCCGCGTACGGAAGCCGCCCACGCGCCCGGTGTAGCGGGAGAGCAGCCGGTCGATGAGCGTGGATTTGCCAACGCCCTTTTCGCCGGTGAGGAAGAGGTGCCGGGCCGTCATATGAGCCCCCGGAAGAACTCGATGCGCGGCGAGCGAGCGCGCACGTCCCACAGCAGGCGGCCGTAGCAGGTCTCGCTGCGCTCGAGAAGGCAGCCGTCCGCCTCCGCGTGCGCCGCGAGCCAGGCCGTGATGCGCCGCAGGTTGCCCTCCGTGCGCTCGCCCTCCGGCAGCAGCATGTCCATGAAGTGGCGCGCGTAGCCCTCCCCGGCGGGCACGCGGCGCTCGTCGCGCGCGTTGTAGTAGCTGGCCTCCGGGCTGTAGCCGCTGAGGAAGAGCAGGTTGAAGAGGGCGTAGAACCACTGGCCGCTGCCATAGCGCGGGTCGCTGCGCTCGCGGCCGAAGAGCTCGCGCATGATGCGGCCCTGCAGCTCGTTGGCGCTCGACACATGCGTCACCTGGCAGCAGAAGGCGCGGGACATGGCCATGGTCTTTTTCAGTCCCTCCACGCCGCGCACGGCGGGCGTCATGGAGCTGAAAACAAGGTCGAAGCGGCCCTCCAGCCCCTCCGAGCCCACGTCCAGCGCGTGGAAGTCGCAGGCTCTGAAGGAGACGTTGCCCAGCCCCAGCTCCCGCGCGCGCTGCGCGCCCAGCTCCGTCATGCGCGGCGAGATGTCAAAGCCCGTGACGGAGCGCGCCGTTTTGGCGAACTCGCAGGCGAAGCGCCCGGGGCCGCAGCCGATGTCCGCAACGTCGCAGCCGGGGCCGATCAGGCCGCGGGAGAGGAGGAACGCCGCCGCGTCCTGCGCGCGCCTGCCGTGGTCGGTCTGCAGCGCGCCGCCGGAGCGCTCCCATTCGTCGGCGCGCGAGTCCCAGCGCGCGGCGGTCTCCTGCGCCGAAGGCGGGACGCTGGAGCGCGCGTTGAGCATGGACTCAAAGAGGGCGCGAGCCTTTTCGTTGCCCTCCACGGGGATGAACTCCGCCATTTTTATACCTCCTCTGTTCCTGAGCCGCCCAGGGGCAGGCAGATCGTGCGCCGCTCGCCGCGGCGGTCCGTCACCGTCACCACGTCCATGGGGATGCCGTACACGCGCTCCAGGTTATCCGGCGTGATGACCTCCTGCGGCGTGCCGAAGGCCGCCACGCGCCCTTCGCGCATCATCAGCACGCGGCTGCCGATGGAGGCCGGGTCCTCCGGCGCGTGGGTGCTCATCACCACGCAGTAGCCGCGCGCGGCCAGCTCCACCGCCACGTCCAGCAGCCGCCGGTGGTTGGCGTAGTCAAGGTTGGCCGCCGGCTCGTCCATCACCAGCAGCCGGGCCGCCTGGCAGATGGCGCGGGCGATGATCACCAGCTGCCGCTGCCCGCCGCTGAGCGCGGTGTATTTCTCGTTCGCCAGATGGGCGATGTGCATCTTCTCCAGCGCGGCGAAGGCGGCCTCGCGGTCCACTTCCTTCGGCGCCTGGAAGGCCGAAAAGTGCGACGCGCGGCCCATCACCACCACGTCCAGCACCGTGTAGGCAAAAACGGGCGTGTGGTGCTGGGGGATATAGGCCACCAGCCGGGCCAGCTCGCGCGGCTCCAGTTCGGCGGTGTCCTGCCCGTCCAGGCGGATGGAGCCGCCGCTGCGGCGCAGTATGCCCATCAGCAGGCGGAAGAGCGTGGTCTTGCCGCAGCCGTTGGGTCCCACCAGGCAGAGTATCTCCCCGGCGTCCGCCGCGCAGGAGACGCCCCTGACGATGTCGCCGGAGCCGTAGCCCCCGCTCAGGTCCTGCACTTCCAGAAGCATACGCTCACCCCTTCCTGCGGATGATGAGATAGACGAAGAAGGGCGCGCCCATGATGCTCGTCACCACGCCTATCGGCAGCTCCATCGTCAGTATGGAGCGCGCCAGGTCGTCCATCAGCAGCAGATAGGCCCCGCCTAGCATGGCGCAGGCCGGCATCAGCCGCCCGGAGTCCGCGCCCACCAGCGCGCGGGCCATGTGCGGCACCATCAGGCCCACCCAGCCGATGAGCCCGCCCAGGCAGACGGCCGAGGCGCTCAGCAGCGTGGAGGCGGCGATGAAAATAAGCCGCGTGCGGCGCACGTTGATGCCCAGGCTCCGCGCCTCCTCCTCGTCCAGCGTGAGGACGTTCAGCCGCCAGCGCAGCAGCAGCACCACCGCGAGC
>DVOV01000115.1 GCA_018713375.1 Candidatus Scatomorpha stercorigallinarum
GCCCGGTCTACCGAAAGGCTTCCAACAGTGGGGCGCGCAGCGCAATTGCCAGCGGCCGTTGGCCGCCTTTGGAGTCTGAGGGGTTTCTTTTTGACAAGACAAAAAGAAATCCCTCAGGAAAGGGTCGCAGGGCCTGCCCTGCTCTGCCCGCCGCCGCACTGCGGCGGCCACCGCATCCAAACGCAGTTTGGGATTAAAAGGCGGCACGGCGGGGCAAAATAGCCGCATGTGTGCTGAACGAACGAAAAAACTGAACTCCGCCGCCCTGCGCTCGGCCTTCTCCGGCTGCGCGGACTTCGTCATCCGCGCCGTGCTGCCGGGGCTCGCGCCGGGGCGGGAGGCCTATGTCTGCTGGCTGGACGGCCTGGTGGACGGCGCGGCGGTGACGGAGGACGTCCTGCGCCCGCTGACGGAGCGCGGCCGCACGCCCTTCCCGCGCAGCGCGGAGCGCATCATGGAGCTGATGGAGCGCGGCGCGGTGTATTCCTATGCCGTCAAGCACCGCAGCTCGCTGGAGGAGGCCTGCGCCGACCTGGTGAACGGCTGCTGCGCCGTGGTCTTCGACGGCCCGATGGCCGCGCTCACCTTTGAAACGCGCTCGCAGACGGGCCGCGGCGTGTCCGAGCCGACGGTGGAGAAGAGCATCAAGGGCGCGAAGGACGCCTTTGTGGAGACGCTGCGCGTGAACACCTCCCTCGTGCGGCGCAAACTGCGCTCGCCCTCGCTGAAACTGGCGGAGCTCACCCTGGGCCGCGAGAGCAATACCGCCGTGGCCGTGCTGTATGTGGAGGGCGTGGCCAAAGACGCCACCGTGCAGGAGCTGCTGCGCCGCCTGCGCTCTATCGACACGGACGGACTGCTCTCCGCCGCGGAAATAGAGGAGGCGCTGGCGGACTCGCCCAAAACGCCCTTCCCCCAGCTTTTGCACACGGAGCGCTCGGACGCCTTCGCCATGCAGCTGCTGAACGGCCGCGTGGGCGTTATCGCGGACGGCCTGCCGCTGGGCTTCCTCGCCCCGGGCTGCCTGCCGGCCTTCATGCGCGTGCCGGAGGACAGCGCGTCACACTTCGCCGTCTCCTCCATGCTGCTGGCCCTGCGCTGGGTGGCGCTGGCGCTCTCGCTGCTGCTGCCGGGGGCCTTTGTGGCCGTGTCCATGTACCACCAGGAGATGCTCCCCACCGAGCTGCTGATGAGCATGTCCGCCGCCAAGCAGTACGTCCCCTTCTCCTCGGCGGCGGAGGTGATCGCCATGCTCGTCTCCTTCGAACTGCTGCAGGAGGCCGGTCTGCGCCTGCCGGACCCCGTGGGACAGACGGCCTCCATCATCGGCGCGCTCATCGTCGGTCAGAGCGCCGTGGAAGCGCGCATCGTCTCACCCATCGCCGTCATCATCGTGGCCCTCTCCGGCATCGCCGGCTACACCCTGCCCAGCCACGACCTCTCCTCCGCCATCCGCCTGCTGCGCTTCCTCTTCGTGCTCGCGGGCGCGGCACTGGGCCTCTACGGCCTGATGACGGCCCTCGCGTTGCTCGTCTACCATCTCTCCGCCCTTGAGAGCTTCGGCGCGCCCTATCTGACGCCGCTGACGGACGCCGACGGCCGCGGCGCGCTGCGCGCCCTGCTCAGCCGCCCCGTGCGCGCGAACCGCCGCCGCAGCGGCGTCATCGCCGGAGGAAACCTGCGCCGCCGCGGGGAGGGCGGGAAGTGAGGCGCGCCGCGGCGCTCCTGCTCGCCGGCGCGCTGCTCGCCGGCAGCGGCTGCACGGGCGGCGTCGGCGGGACCTACCGCAATATCGAGGAGCTGCAGATCGTCGAGGCGCTGGGCTTCGATATCGATAACGGCCGCGTGCTGGCCTCCGCCGCCACGGGGCGGGACGCCTCCGGGCGCGAGGCCCTGCGCGCGAGCGGCGATGGCGTGGACGTGACGTCCGCCCTGCGCCAGATGCGCGGGCTGGCCGCCGGCGGAGACCTCTTTTTCGACAGCACGGGCCACATCCTGCTGGGCGAGGCCGCGGCGGAGGACGCCGGGCGCTTCCTCGGCTATGTCGAGCGCTCCGTCGAACTGAGGCTGGACACGCCGCTGCTGGTGGCGCGCGGTGGCACGGCACGCTCTCTGGTGCTCGCCGCCGGCGGCACGGAGGGCGACGCGCCCTCCATCCTCAGCGCGCTGGAAGACCGCGTTCTGCGCTCGGGCGCGGGCTTCGTGCCCGGCTGCGCGGAGATAGCCGCCGCCCTTGAGCGCAGCGGTGCGGCCCTGGCCCTGGCCGTGCGCGCGGAGCGCTCCACCGCCGGGGACTACGACACCGCCGTCCCCGCGGGCTTCGCCGTGCTCCGCGGCGGCGCCCTGGTTGGATATCTGGACGCCGGCGTGTCGCTGGGCGCCGGACTGCTGCTCTCGCGCGCCGGCCGCGCGGAGCTATACGTCTCCGGCGCGGAGATCCGCCTCATCTCCTGCTCCTGCGGCATCGAGCCCGTCTGGGACGGCGAAAAACTGCGCGCGCTGCGCTTTTCGCTCTCCGTAAGCGGCTCGCTGACGGAGTCCGCCGCCGGCGCGAATCTCTCGCAGGAGGCGGCAAGGGCGGAGCTGGAAGCGGCATTCGCCGCGGAGTGCTCTCGCCTGGCGGAGCTCTGCCTGGCCGCCTCGCAGGCGCTGGAAGCGGACTTCCTCGGCCTGGGCGCGCAGCTGGAGCGCGAGCAGCCGCGCCGCTGGCGGGAGATTGCCGGCAGCTGGGACGCGCTGCTGCCGCAGCTGGAGCTGCATGTGGAGGCGGAGGCCACGCTGCTGCGCTCCTATGGCTACGACGACCCGCCCACGCGGGGGAAGGGGGGCTGAGCGGTGGAAGAATGCCTTGTAAAGCGCCGGGAACTGTCGGCCCTCGGTTTTGTCGCCTCGCTGACGGCCGCGGCGCGCATCCTCCCCGGGCTGGGGGCGGCCGCCGCCGGGCCGGCGGCCTGGCTCTGCCCGCTGGCCGCCCTGCCGGGCGCGCTGCTCGTGTGCGAATGCCTCTATTCCGCCATGAGGCACGCCCGCCGGGGCGAGGGCCTCTCGGCGCTGGCCCTGCGCAGCCTGGGCCGCGTAAGCGGCGGCATACTGCTCGTGCTCTACGCCCTCTGGCTGGTGTTCTACGCCGCCTTTTCCCTGCGCAGCGCCTCCTCGCGCTTCACCATCGCCATCTACCCCGGCACTGACCCGGACATCTTCGTGGCCGTGGGGGCGGCGGCCTGCCTCGTCCCCGCCCTCGGGCGCTATAGCTCCCTGGGCCGCGCGGCGGTCGTCTGCCGCGGCCTGCTGGCGCTGGCCCTGGCGCTGATACTGGCCCTCGGCCTGGCCAGCGCGGATGCCCGTAACCTGCTGCCGGTGACGGCGGAGGACGCCCTGCCGGTGCTCTCCGGCGCGCCCCCCGCGCTGGGCATACTGACGCTGCTGCTCTGCGCCACCTCCCTCCCCGGCGGCGCGGAGGCCCCCCGCCGGCGGGACTATCTCCGCCGCTGCCTCACGCTATCGGCGCTCTTCACGCTCATCGTGGCGGCGACGGTGGGCCGCTTCGGCGCCCCGCTGGCGGCGCGCTTTGAGCTGCCGTTCTTCACCATGGTGAAAAACATCAGCCTCCCCGGCCTCACGGACCGCGTGGAGGCGCTGGTCACAGCCTTCTGGGTGTTCTCGGACTTCGCCATGTGCTCGCTGGCGCTGATGGCCGCCTCCGGGGCCGTGCGCATGGCCCTCGGCCTGCCGGAGAGCCCGCAGGGCCCGCGGCTGGGCGGCGGGCGCTGGATCACCGTCCTCTTCGCCGCCGCGGCCTTCGTCCTCGCCAACCTGATGGCCCCCACGAACTTCGCCCTCACGGCCCTCTCGCAGCGCTATGTCCCCGCCCTCAACCTCATCATGGCCGGCGCGCTGCTCCTGCCCACCGCCCTGGCGGCGCACCTGCGCGGCCGCCGCCCCGCCGCCGGAGGCTGAGCGGCCCCCTCCGGCACGGAAAAGCGCCCCGGTGCTCACCGGGGCGCTTTTTTCCCATATTCAGTTTCCCGCCGCTTCACTGCAGCATGCCGGCGATGTCCAGCTCCTCATAGGCCGGCTCATAGACGACCTCGGCGTCGGCGGCCCAGCCGTTGACGAGCTCGCCGAAGTCCATCTGCGCGGCGACGTACTGCAGGTTATAGCCGTAGTTGAACAGGATGTCGTCCTTGCTCAGCGGCAGGCGCAGGATGATGTGGTAGCCGCTGGTGGACTCCACGATGTCGGAGACCTCGTACTCGCCCAGGGCGGCGGCCGCGTCCTCAAACTCGGCGTACATCGTCCCCGGCGTGTAGCAGTAGCCGTTTGGATAGCTGGCAAGGCCCGGGTCCTCGCTGTTCTCC
>DVOV01000116.1 GCA_018713375.1 Candidatus Scatomorpha stercorigallinarum
GGAGCGCTATCCCGACATCATCACCGCCGCCGAGCCGGGCGGGACGCCCTATTACACCAACAGCTCCCACCTGCCCGTGGGCTACACGGAGGACATATTCGCCGCCCTCGACGTGCAGGACGAGCTGCAGACGCTCTACACCTCCGGCACCGTGTTCCACGCCTTCCTGGGCGAGAAGCTGCCCGACTGGCAGGCCGCGGCCAGCCTTGTGCGCAAGATCGCCGAGAACTACAAGCTGCCCTATTACACGCTCAGCCCCACTTACTCCGTCTGCAAGAACCACGGCTATCTCAGCGGCGAGCAGTTCACCTGCCCGCACTGCGGCGAGAGCGCGGAGGTGTACAGCCGCATCACCGGCTATTACCGCCCCGTGCAGAACTGGAACGCCGGCAAGACGCAGGAGTACAAGGAGCGCAAGACCTACGACGTGGCGCACAGCCACCTCGACCCCGTGAAGCACCCCGCGGGCTGCGCCTGCGGCGAGGAGCCGGATATGGACAGGCACATCGGGGCTGAGCCGGCAAAGGCCGACGAGCCCGCCCCGGCCGCGGAGGCCGCCGTGCCCGGCGGGCAGGCCCTGCTCTTCACCACGCCCACCTGCCCCAACTGCCGCTTGGCCGTGACCATGCTAGACAAGCAGAACTTCCCCTATCAGAAGCTGAATGCGGAGGAGAATGTGGAGCTTGCCAAGCAGTTCGGCGTCAAGCAGGCCCCCACGCTGGTCATCACCACCGAAAACGGCTTTGAGAAGTACGCCGGCGCGGGCGCCATCAAGCAGTACGCCATGGCCCACAGCGCCTGATGACCGAGTTTTCCTGCCGCGTCCGCGAGGCGGTGCAGGGCATACCGCGCGGCTGCGTGATGAGCTACGGCCGCGTGGCCGCCCTGGCGGGCAACGCGCGCGCCGCCCGCGGCGTGGGCTATGCGCTCAGCCACGTTGACGGCGAGGGCCTGCCCTGCCACCGCGTGGTGTTTGCGGACGGCTCGCTGGCCCGGGACGCTGTTTTCGGCGGCGAGGGCGTGCAGCGCCGGCTGCTGGAAGCCGAGGGCGTGCCCTTCCTCCCCGACGGGAGGGTGGATATGGAAAAGTGTGCGCTTTGAGAGAAAAGACTTGCGCCGCGGGCAAACTGCGGCGCAAGTTTACATAATATACAGGAAAAGGTGAAGAGACATGCCTCAGACATACGACATCGTCATCGTCGGCGGTGGTCCGGCGGGCCTGGCGGCGGCGATATACGCCCGGCGCGCGGGCAAAAGCGCCCTCCTCCTTGAAAAGAACGGCTTCGGCGGGCAGATAGCCTGGTCGCCGCGCGTGGAGAATTACCCCGGCGTGGCGGCCATCAGCGGCGCGGAGCTCTCCGACCGCATGTTCAGCCAGGCGCTGGAGATGGGCGCGGAGGCCGACCTGGCGGAAGTCACCGGCCTGGCGCGCGAGGGCGCGCTCTGGCGCGTGGAGACGCCGGAGGGGGACTATCTGGCGCGGGCGGTCATCCTCGCCACCGGCGCGAGGCACAGGCGCCTGGGCGTGGAGCGCGAGGAGGAGCTCGCCGGCAGCGGCGTGTGCTACTGCGCGGTCTGCGACGGGGCCTTTTACAAGGGCCGGCCGGTGGCCGTGGCCGGCGGGGGGGACTCCGCCGTACAGGACGCGCTGCTGTTGTCGAACAGCTGCTCGCAGATTTACATAATACACAGGCGCAGGGAGTTCCGCGCCGAATCCGCGAATGTGGACGCACTGAGATCGCGCGGGAACGTGACGATGCTGATGGACAGCCGCGTGACGGCCCTGCTGGGCGCGGGCGAGCTGACAGGCGTGCGTGTGGAGGGGCCGGACGGCTCACGGGATATCGAGGTGGACGCGCTCTTCGTGGCCGTCGGCTCGGAGGCGGACAGCGCGCCGTTCGCCGGCGTGGCGTCCACAGACGCCGCCGGCTGGTTCACGGCGGGGGAGGACTGCGCCGCCGGCGCACCGGGGCTCTTCGCCGCCGGCGATTGCAGGGCCAAGAGCGTCCGCCAGCTGACCACCGCCGTGGGCGACGGCGCGGCCGCCGCCGTGGCCGCCTGCCATTATGTGGATGCCTGCAAATAAGTTTACATAACAACATTCACTGTAAGAAAAAGCCGCCCGGGAGGAGTACTCCCGGGCGGCTTTTTGCGGGGCGCTGTTTTACTCCGCAGTGCGCGGACGGCGGCGGCTGAGGCTCTCTACAGCCAGCTTGAGCGCGGGCATGACGGCTGAGAGGCTGGCGGCGGCGCCGCCGGCGCTGCCGGGCAGGTTGACGATGAGCGTGCTGCCGCGGAGGCCGGCAATGCCGCGGCTGAGCGCGGCCAGCGGGGTGCGGACGTTGTTGGCGGAGCGCATGGCCTCCGGGATGCCGGGCACCAGGCGGTTGATGACGGCCTCGGTGGCTTCCGGCGTCATGTCATAGCGCGAGCAGCCGGTGCCGCCGGTGGTGAGCACCAGGGCGCAGCCGAGGTCATAGGAGCAGCGGACGAGCTCGCCCTTGATGCGGTCGAAGTCCGAGGGCACGGTGGAGACGTTCTTGATGGTCCAGCCGTCCTTTTCCAGCAGTGCGCGGAGCGCGAGAGCGACCTCCTCCGAGCCGCCGTCGAATACGCTGTCATCCTCCACGCGGATGACAGCCGCGGTGTATTCCATATCTGTATCCCCTCTTGAATGTTATTTTACCGGGCCTTTACGGCAAAGGCGCATTATTTCGAGCAGATTATATCAGAACTGCTGATGATATACAAGCCAATTCACGTTGCTGTTGCAGTTTTGCCGGGGAGGCGCCGGGCGCGCAAACGAATTTTAGCAATGTGTACAAAAATCGAAATCGATATTGACAAATCTCACAAGGGCCAATATAATGCAGGCATTGAAAGAGCAACGGTGTTCTGTCAAGGCAGTATCACCGCGCTCTTTTTCTTTTTGTCAAAAAATATGCAGCACCGAAGGGAGAAGTTTCAAATGGCCAGGTACACTCGTGAGGACATTATCCGCATTGTGAAGGAGCAGAACGTAGAGTTCATACGTATGCAGTTCACCGACATTTTCGGACAGCTGAAGAATGTGGCGATAACCAGCGGGCAGATAGAAAAGGCCCTGAACAACCAGATAATGATCGACGGCAGCTCCATCGAGGGCTTCACACGTATCCACGAGAGCGACCAGTACCTCTATCCCGATCTGGACTCCTTTGTGGTGCTGCCCTGGGAGCCGAAGGGCGGCAGGTCAGCGCGCCTCATCTGCGACGTCTACAACCCGAACGGCACGCCCTTTGTCGGCGACCCGCGCCATGTGCTGAAGGCCGCACTCGAGCGCGCGGCAGAGATGGGCTATACCTTTAACGTCGGCCCCGAGTGCGAGTTTTTCCTCTTCGAGGTGGACGCCGACGGCAAGCCGACCAGCAAGACCGGCGACGAGGCAGGATACTTCGACCTCGGCCCTGTGGACCACGGCGAGACCACTCGCCGCGACATATGCCTTGCCCTGGAGGAGATGGGCTTTGAAATAGAGGCCAGCCACCACGAGGTCGCCGCCGGCCAGCATGAGATAGACTTCAAGTATGCCGACGCGCTCACCGCGGCGGACAACATCATGACCTTCCGCATGGTGGTAAAGACCCTCGCCCAGCACAACGGCCTGCACGCCACCTTCATGCCGAAGCCGATTTTCGGCATAAACGGCAGCGGCATGCACACGAATATGTCCCTCTTCAAGGACGGCAAGAACGCGTTTTACGACCCCGCCGACGCGCGCGGGCTCTCCAAGGAGGCGTACAGCTTCATAGCCGGACTGCTCGCACATGTGAAGGGCATGACCGCCGTTACCAACCCGCTGGTGAACAGCTATAAGCGCCTTGTCCCCGGATATGAGGCCCCCTGCTACCTGGCGTGGAGCGCCTCCAACCGCAGCGCGCTCATCCGCATCCCCGCCGCCCGCGGCCAGAGCACCCGCGTTGAGCTCCGTTGCCCGGACCCGGCCTGCAACCCGTATCTCGCGCTCGCGCTCTGCCTGGCCGCCGGCCTTGACGGCATCGAGAAGGACATGACCCCGCCAGCGGAGATAACCGAGAACATCTTCGCCATGGACGCCGCCGCGCGCCTGGCCAACGGCATCGACAACCTGCCCGGCTCGCTGGAGGAGGCCGTCTATGCCCTGGAGAGCGACGAGCTGATGGCCGCCACGCTGGGCGAGCACATCTTCCCTCGCTATGTCGAGGGCAAGCTGCAGGAGTGGGATGAGTACCGCATGCAGGTGTCCCAGTGGGAGACCGAGCGGTACATGATAAAGTACTGATATGTGCTCTGTCATCGGCTTTACGAAACGCAGCATACCCGAGGAGGCCGCGCTGGCGGGCTTTGCCCGCACGGCCTCCCGCGGGCCCGACATGAGCTTTTTCCGCGAGGTGGGGGAGGGCTGGCTCGGCTTCCACCGCCTTGCCATCATGGGCCTGAGCCCGGAGGGGATGCAGCCCTTTGAGCTCGGCGGCAGCTACCTGGCCTGCAACGGCGAGCTCTACGGCTTCCGCCCGATAAAGACCGAGCTCATCAGCATGGGCTACCGCTTCAGGAGCGGCTCCGACTGCGAGATACTGCTGCCGATGTACCGCGAGTATGGCACGGACATGTTTGCCATGCTGGACGCCGAGTTCGCGCTCATACTCTATGACGCGGCCACGGGCAGTTTCATCGCCGCCCGCGACCCGCTGGGCATCCGCCCGCTATACTACGGCGAATTGCCCGGCGGCGGCACGGCCTTTGCCAGCGAGCCCAGGAACCTGGTGGGCATCTGCGAGCGCATCATGCCTTTCCCGCCCGGATGCTGGTGGAAAGACGGGGAGTTCCACCGCTACTGCGACCTCACCACCGTTGAGGAGTGCTCCGGCGACGACGAGGAGGCGGCAGCCCGGCACATCCGCGAGCTTCTGATACAGGCCGTTGACAAGCGCCTGGACTCCGACGCGCCGCTGGGCTTCCTGCTGTCCGGCGGGCTCGATTCGAGCCTGGTTTGCTCCATCGCCTCCCGCCTCAGCCCCCGGCCCATCCGCACCTTTGCCATCGGCATGGACACGGACGCCATCGACCTCAAGTACGCCCGGCGGGCGGCGGAATTCCTGCGCGCGGAGCACACGGAGGTCGTTATGACCCGCGACGAGGTGCTCGCCACGCTGGACACGCTCATAAAGGCCCTTGGCACCTATGACATAACCACCATCCGCGCGGCGATGGGCATGTACCTCTGCTGCAAGGCCATCCACGAGACGACTGATGTGCGCGTGCTGCTCACGGGCGAGATCAGCGACGAGCTCTTTGGCTATAAGTACACGGACTTTGCCCCCTCGCCGGAGGCCTTCCAGCAGGAGGCCAAAAAGCGCGTAGATGAGATACACATGTACGACGTGCTGCGCGCCGACCGCTGCATCGCCGCCAACAGCCTGGAAGCGCGCGTGCCCTTCGGCGACATCTTCTTCGTGCGCTATGTGATGAGCCTTGACCCGGCGCTGAAGATGAACAGGCGCGGGATAGGGAAGTACCTGCTGCGCCACGCCTTTGAGCGCGGCGGCTGGCTGCCTGACGACCTGCTCTGGCGGCAGAAGGCCGCCTTCTCGGACGCCGTGGGCCACTCGATGGTGGACGACCTCAAGGAGTACGCGAACGGGCTCTACACGGACGGCGAATTCGAGAGCCTGAGCGCGAAATATGAGCACGCCCGGCCATTCACAAAGGAGAGCCTGCTCTACCGCGAGATATTTGAGAGGTATTACCCCGGGCAGTCGCAGATGGTGAAGGACTTCTGGATGCCGAACCGTGCCTGGCCCGGCTGCGACGTTGACGACCCTTCCGCCCGCGTGCTGTCCAATTACGGCGGCAGCGGAGTATAAAAAAGTATCCATTCAATACTTTTGTAACAAGATAAGTGTTGTCCACGTAATAATTCCCGCGTATATTGATACTTGCAGGAATTCTTCTTCATTTTCAAACTCCTCGTTGCAGGATGGCGCCGCGTACCTCAGCGCGGCGCCCTTTTTATATAAAAAAACGCCCCGCCGGAAGCGGGGCGCATATGTATTATGTCAACCAATAATGCCCAGGTGCTCGAGCAGTATCTTAAGGCCGATGAGGATGAGGATGACGCCGCCGGCGAGCTCCGCCACGGAGCGGGACCTGGCGCCGAACACGCGGCCCAGGTTGAGGCCGGCGACGGAGAGGATGAAGGTGATGCCGCCGATGAGGCAGACCGCGGGGACGATGTCAACGCTGAGGAAGGCGAAGGTGACGCCTACCGCAAGGGCGTCTATGCTCGTGGCAATGGCGAGCGGCAGCATTGCCTTTACGCCGAAGGAGGAGTCCAGTGTTTCCGTCTCGCCGCGGGATTCGCGTATCATGTTCGCGCCGATGAGCGCGAGCAGTATGAACGCTATCCAGTGGTCGAAGCTCGTGATGAAGCTCTCAAAGCTGGAGCCGAGGAAGTAGCCTATCAGCGGCATGAGCGCCTGGAATCCGCCGAAATAGAGGCCCGTTATCAGCATGTGCCTGACGCTGAGCCTGTCCACAGAAAGGCCCTTACATACGGACACCGCGCAGGCGTCCATGGAAAGGCCGAGCGCGATCGTCACAAGCTCGAGTATACCCATTTTTATCCCTCCAGGTGATGTGCGTGACTGATAGTCTAACACGTGGGCCGGCTTGATGCAAGTGTTTTTGCCGGCAGCGGGGGCTGCGAAAAAACGCCGGCGGGACAAAAATAGTTGTTGACATTTGGCGAGATTCTGATATAATAATCCATGCGCTTGACGTGAAGCCGGGCGAAACGAATATGCGAGAGTGCTGGAACTGGCAGACAGGCAGGCTTGAGGTGCCTGTGTCTCATTTACAGGCGTGTGGGTTCAAGTCCCATCTCTCGCACCAGCGTCGGAACAGATCTCACTCTGTTCCGACGTCTTTTTTTTGCCTGCGGCAGAAAAGACGTCATCCACTCCGTTACATCTGTTCCTCCTTTCAAAATCGCAACCACGTTGTTGGGCCGCGATTTTGCCTGCCCTATGCGGGCGGTTTGCGTAATTTATGCCTCCCCTGCGCAGCAGGGGAGGCTTTTAAGTTTGAGCAAACTCAGCGGCGCGGGAGAAACTAAGACAGGCTATCCAACAGCGCCTGGCAGCCTGTGTAGATGTCGTTCCAGGCGGCGTCGAAGTCTCCGGTGTACCAGGGGTCGGCAACGTCGCGCGGGTGGGGCGTGTAACTGAGAAGGAGGCGCACTTTGCCCTCGGGGTCGCCGCCACTCGCGCGGCGCAGTGCGCGGATATTGGCGCTGTCCATGCCGATGATGAGGTCGTATTGCCCGTAGTCGCGGGCGGTGAACTGCCGCGCG
The DNA here is from genome assembly GCA_018713375.1 of Candidatus Scatomorpha stercorigallinarum. The sequence continues at coordinate 7,373 of DVOV01000116.1, forward strand.
CGCTTGCCGTCGCAGGCGAGGCCGTGCTCGGCCAGCTTGCGCCGAGCCTGGGGGTATACGGGGTTGCCTATCTCTTCACTGCTGGTGGCGGCGGAGGCGATGTCGAACTCGCCATCGCGCCCGGCCTTTTTCACGAGGTCCTTCATCACAAACTCCGCCATCGGGCTGCGGCAAATGTTGCCGTGGCAGACGAACAAAACTTTTACCATATCTTTCATTCTCCTAACTGTGCTGAAATATACGAAATTATACCGTGTTTTGCGCAGTTGCCAACACTATTGCGACAGATTTAAAAATCGCTTTCCCGGCATAACCAGATATAACTTGGCACAGCTTTGCCTTAGACTGTCGTAAATCTGTCGTAAATCCGGAAAACTTACGACACACGTTTTTCGCGCCGCCTCTCCTGTCTACCCGAGGCGGCATTCAGCTCCAGCATTTCTGCCCTTGCATCCTCGAAGCCGAGATGCGTATAGGTGTTGAGCGTTACACCAATCTCGCTGTGACCCATTATGTATTGCAGCGTCTTGGGGTTCATCCCGGACTTTGCCATGTTGGAGCAAAACGTGTGACGGCATACGTGCGGCGTAATCTTGGGCATCTGCACCTTGTATATGCTATTGTACTTGGCGCAGATGTGCTGGAAGTACTTTTCCCAGTGGAGAGCCACCATTGGACGCCCATTCTTGTCGAGAAAGAGAAAGCCGCTGTACCCCTGTACCACCGGCTCCACCTTTGGCGGTTTCCTGTTGGCAAGTATACGGGCAAAGCACTCCTTTACCTCAGGCGTCATAGGAACCATTCTGGTGCCGCAGCCGGTTTTCGGGTCTTCTATAACATACTCCATGTTTCTGGTTCTCTGGAGCTGGTGGTCTACTATAATCCGGCTGTTTTCAAAATCAATGTTGCCGATTGTCAGACCCACGAACTCCGAAATGCGCAGCCCCGTTTTGAAGAGGATGAAGATTCCGTCGTAATATCGGCTGAAATGCTTGTCATTCTTCACGAACTCCAAAAATTCGCGTTCCTGTTTGCGGGTTATCGCCTCTCTGGTCACGCTGTCGTTCACCACGACGGTGCTCAGTTGAAACTCAAAGGGGTTCTTGTTCAGGAGGTCGTTGTCGACCGCCATCTGAAACGCCGGCCTCAGGACGCCGCGGACGGAGTGAATTGTGCTGTAGCCGCGCCCGTCGTCCTGTAGTTTTATCAGCCACGCCTTAGCATCGAAAATCTTGACTCGGTCAATGCGTTTGCACCCGAAGTCCTCTTTCTTGAGGATGTTGATGACAAAATTGTAGTTGGCTCGCGTGTTGTGCCGGACGCCTCTCTTTTGAGCGACATACATCTCCACCAGCTCGAGCACGGTCAAGTCGCCGCCATTTGTGGCAAGCCCGCTGTTTAAATCCCGTTGAATCTGCTTCTCCTTTTCCCGTAAAGGCAGGTCGTTGCGTTTGCCTTTCGGAGTGGTGTCGGCGCTCGTCAGAGTCCAACTGTAGACCGTCCTCCGTTTGCCGAATACGTCCTGATACTTGTATTCGTACTTTCCATCTTTTCGCTGGCTCTCTCCAGTCCATAGTTTTCGGCCTTTTTTGTCTCGCCTTATTTCAGACATTGCTACTCCTTTCCAACTAAGAAAAGAGCCAGGCTATGATACGGATATTGTATCATAATCCCGGCTCTTTTGTCACACGATTATTTACTTGCGTTATATGGCAGACAGTTTTTCGTCAACGTATCGTTCAAAAACTCTGCGCTTAATCTGAGGGCGGGTGCCGTTCCAGAGAATAAAATCCGCGCCCGG
>DVOV01000010.1 GCA_018713375.1 Candidatus Scatomorpha stercorigallinarum
CGCAAGCTCTGTGACGCCGGCTGCATCGGCTGCATGAAGTGCCAGCGCGAGTGCCCGCACGAGGCCATCAAGGTCGTCAACAACTTGGCCACCATCGACTACGACAAGTGCACCGGCTGCGGCCACTGCGCCGAGGTCTGCCCGCGGCACATCATCCACCCGCAGAAGATCTACGTCCAGGAAAACTGAAAACACCGCGCGCGGCGCCCTCCGGCAACGGGGGGCGCCGTTTTTTGCCCGGCGGGGGAAAAATTTGCCGCCGGCCCTTGATTTTTGCCCCAGATACGGTATGATTACATTGTAAAGCTGTTGACCGCCGACCGAGTGGACAGGAGAGGGATATGAACAGATCGGAAGCCTTCCAGCAATATCAGAAGTCATACCGGGCCGGGCAGAAATACTGCCGGGCCTGCATGATCAGCGGCAGCTACCCCTATATCCGGGTGCTGGACGAGATACTTGACGAATCCACGCTCATCGGGCGCATGGACCTGGGCGTGATGGAGATACCCACCGAGCTCATCATCGGCACCAAGCACGCCGAGCGGCGGCTGGCCTTCGCCGCCAATTACATGCCGCTGCTGCCGTCCGACACGGAATTTGCCGCCAAGTGGATCAGCCTCTGCGCGGCCCACCTGAGCGAAGAGGGCATCAACGACCCCATCAGCTGCTATGAGTACATGGGCGAGTTCTACGTGCAGGAGGGGCACAAGCGCGTGAGCGTGCTGCGCAGCTACGGCGCGGCGGGCGTCTCCGCGCGCGTGGTGCGCCTGGTGCCCGCGTATTCGGACGACGTGCGCGTGCGCGTTTACTATGAATTCATGGACTTTTTCGCCCTCACGCGGCTCTACAGCGTGGATTTCCGCCGCCCGGGCGGCTACGCAAAGCTGCTCGAGGCGCTGGGCTGCGAGCCCGGCCGCACCTGGACGGACTCCGAGCGCCAGAGCTTCGCCGCCAGCTTCATGCGCTTTGGCGAGGCCTTCCGCAAGCTCAACCGCGAAAAACTGCCCGTGACGGCGGCGGAAGCGCTGCTGGTCTGGCTGCGCGTCTACAAAATGCCGGACATGAAGGCGATGATGATGCCCGACCTGGTGAAGAGCATCGAGTCCGTGTGGGCGGACATCCGCCTGCTGGAGAGCGACGAGCCCATCGCCGTGGAGACCGAGCCGCCGGAGCCGACGGACGAGGCCGCCCGCCGCGGGCTGCTCACGCGCATCATCGAGCCGCTGCCCAGCCACCTGGACGTGGCCTTCGTCCACGCCTTCCGCCCGGAGTCCAGCCAGTGGACCACCACGCACGACATGGGGCGCCAGTACCTGGAAAGCCAGCTGGGCGACGTGATAACCGTCCGCTCCTACGCCCCGGAGCCGGGGCAGGACCCGGCGGAGCTGATGGAAAAGGCCGTGGAGGAGGGGGCGGACGTCATCTTCGCCACCGCGCCGCCGCTCATCGGCCCCTGCCTGAAAACGGCCGCGCTGCACCCGGAGGTGCGCGTGCTCAACTGTTCGCTCTCCATGCCCTACGCCAGCATCCGCACCTATTACTGCCGCACATATGAGGCCAAGTTCATCACCGGCGCCATCGCCGGCGCCATGAGCCGCTCCGGCCGCATCGGCTATGTGGCCAATTACCCCATCCTCGGCGTCACCGCCAGCATAAACGCCTTCGCGCTGGGCGCGCGCATGACCAACCCCGAGGCGCGCATCGACCTGCGCTGGAGCTGCGTGGACCCCAGCCCGGTGGCGGACTTCGTGCGCGAGGGCATCACCGTCATCTCCAACCGCGACGCCATCGCCGCCGGCCAGGCCAGCTATGTCTGGGACTGGGGCACCTACCTGCGCCGGGAGGACGGCTCTCTGACGCCCCTGGCCTCGCCCTGCTGGGACTGGGGCAAGTTCTACGAGCGCGTGGTGCGCAGCATCATGGACGGCACCTGGGACCTCTCCGCCGAGCGGGCGGGCGAGCGCGCCGTCAACTACTGGTGGGGGATGAAGAGCGGCGTCATCGACGTGCAGCTCAGCCCCGACCTGCCCGCGGGCGTGCGCCATCTGGCCTGGATACTCAAGCGCGGGCTCTATGGCGGGGCCATCGACCCCTTCCACTGCGCCATCATCGACCAGAGCGGCAGGAAGCGCAACGACGGCTGGCAGTGGTTCCCGCCCTGGGACGTCATGCACATGGACTGGCTCTGCGACAATGTGGACGGCTCCATCCCCAAATTCGAGGACCTGCTGCCCATGTCACAGCCGCTGGTGCGCCTGCTGGGCATCCACCGCGACCAGATGCCGCCGCTGAAGGAGGAAAAGCAGGAGGCGAAGGCGGAGTGAAGATACTGCTCGTGGCCGACGAGGAGAGCCCCCGTTTCTGGGACTATTACCAGCCCGGCATGTTAAAAGACATAGACCTCATGCTGTCCTGCGGCGACCTGAAATCGGACTACCTCACCTTCCTCGTCACCATGGGCCGCGCGCCGCTGCTCTATGTCCACGGCAACCACGACGGGCGCTACAAGTCCCGCCCGCCGGAGGGCTGCGACTGCATAGACGGCAGGCTCGTCACCGTCAAGGGCATCAGGATACTGGGCCTGGGCGGCAGCCGGCGCTACAACAACGGCGAGCACCAGTACACCGAGCGGCAGATGCTCGCGCGCGTGGTGCGCCTGCAGCCGCAGCTGCTGCTGCACGGCGGGCCGGACATCATCCTCACGCACGCCCCCGCCGCCGGGCTGGGGGACGGGGAGGACCTGCCGCACCAGGGTTTCGAGGTTTTTTTGCGCCTGCTGGACCGCTACCGCCCGCGCTATCTCATACACGGGCACAACCACCTGCGCTACGGGCGCAACATCCCGCGGCTGATGAAATACGGCGACACCACCGTCATCAACGCCTGCGGCTATTATATCCTGGATTACCCCACGCCCACGGGCGCATAGGCATCCAGACGGCGTTTCCCGGGGCCTGGGCCCCGGGAAACGCTTTTACCGGCCGCAGCGGCATGGTTTGAGCAATAAAAATTGTTGTCACGCCGCGCCCGGGCGTGGTATAATCATCTATTGAAACTGAGATCTGCGCCATCACGGTGAAGAGGTGATCGGATGAATAAAAAAGTACAGCGCCTGGTCGAGCCCAACCTGAGGCTCTACCTCTTCATACTCGTGGCCTTTGCGGCGGCGACGCTGTTCTTCGGGCAGTACCTGCTGGCGGCCGTGGAGGGAGGGATCATACTGCTGCTGGTGGTCTGGTCGCTGTTCATGGCGCGCAAGCGCCGGCGCGAGCTGATGGAGTACATCGAATCCGTCACCTACGACGCGGACACGGCCAAGAACAACACGCTGATGAATTTCCCCCTGCCGATGGCCGTGTTCTCGCTCAACGACTCGCGCATCGTCTGGGCCAACCAGGTGTTTTTCGACATGTGCGGCGTCACCGGGGCGCGCTTTGAAGCGCGCATAGACGACATGGTGCCCGGCTTCAGCGGCAAATGGCTGCTGGAGGGCAAGACGCAGTACCCCGGGCTCATCGAGACGAACGGCAAAAAGTACCAGATACACGGCAATATCATCCGCTCCACCGAAGAGGGCGAGGGCGCCGAGCGCGGCTTCATGGGCATCGCCTACTGGGTGGACGTGACGGATTACGACGACATACGGATAAAATACGAGCAGTCGCGCCCGGTGGTGGCCACCATCGTCATCGACAACTACGACGAGATGATAAAAAACCAGCCCGACCGCGTGAAGAACGAGCTGCGCGACGCGGTGGAGGACCGCATCACCCAGTTCGCGGAGGGCAAGGACGCCGTGCTGCGCCGCTATGACCGCGACCGCTACCTCTTCATCTTTGAATCCCGCCACCTGGACCAGATGAGGGCGGACAAGTTCCCGCTGCTGGAGCGCGTGCACGAGGTCGTCAGCCCCAGCGGCATCCACGCCTCCGTCAGCATCGGCCTGGGCGTGGACGGCAGCGGCTTCGGGGAGGACTTCCAGTTCAGCTCCCTGGCCGTGGAGATGGCCCTCTCCCGCGGCGGCGACCAGGCCGTGGTGAAGAACCGCTTCAACTTCGAGTTCTTCGGCGGCCGCGGCAACGAGGTGGAGACGCGCACGAAGGTCAAGAGCCGCGTGATGGCCAACGCCCTGGCGGAGCTGATCGCCGACTCCTCGCGCGTTTTCGCCATGGGGCACAAGTTCGCGGACCTGGACGCCGTGGGCTCCGCCGTGGCCGTGTGCTGCATCGCGCGCAAGAAGGGCAAGCCCTGCCGCATCGTCATCGACCCGGTGAAGAACTCCTCCGCGCTGCTGATCGAGCGGCTCAAACACGAGCCGGAGTACAAAAACGCCTTCATCACCCCGCAGGAGGCCATGCTGCAGGCCGACAGCCGCACGCTGCTGGTGGTGGTGGACACCAACCGCCCCGAGCAGGTGGAGGACCAGGCGCTGCTCCAGACCTGCACGCGCGTGGCCGTCATCGACCACCACCGCCGCGCGGCGACCTATATCGAGAACGCCGACCTCACCTTCCACGAGCCCTACGCCTCCTCCGTCTGCGAGCTGATGAGCGAGGTGCTGCAGGAGATCGTGGAGCCGGACGACATCCTCCGCTGCGAGGCGGAGGCCATGCTCTCCGGCATCGTGCTGGACACGAAGAATTTCACCATACGCACGGGCGAGCGCACCTTCGAGGCCGCAGCCTTCCTGAGAAGGGCGGGGGCGGACACCACGGAGGTGAAGAAGCTGCTGCAGAACGACATGGAGCACACCGTGGCCCGCTACAAGATACTGCAGAGCGCGCGGCTCTACCGCGGCAACATCGCCGTGGCCGTGCCCAGCGGGCCGCAGGACCGCGTGGTGGTGGCGCAGGCGGCGGACGAGCTGCTGAACATCTCCGGCATCGACGCCTCCTTCGTCGTCTGCCCCACGGAGGACGGGGCCAACATCTCCGCCCGCAGCATCGGCGACATCAACGCGCAGATGATAATGGAGAAGCTCGGCGGCGGCGGCAACCGCAGCGCCGCGGCCGCGCAGCTGCACGGCACAGACATACGCACGGCGGTGAACAGCCTGTTCGCCGCGATAGACGAATACCTCGACGGCTGAGCGCAGCGCCGGCCGCAGGCAGAAAGGAAGATATGAGATGAAAGTGATATTCAATGTGGACGTCAGGGGCCAGGGCAAGAAGGGCGAGATGAAGGAGGTCTCCGACGGCTACGCCCGCAACTACCTGCTGCCGCGCAAGCTGGCCAGCGAGGCCACGGCGGACGCCGTGAACGCCTTCAAGCTGCGCGAGAAGGCCAAGGCCGCGCAGATCGCCCGCGACCGCGCGCTGGCGGAGGAGAACGCCAAAAAGCTCGCCGGCGTGGTGGTGCAGGTGCAGGCCCGCGCCGGCCAGGGCGGCCGCCTCTTCGGCGCCGTCACCAGCCAGGAGATTTCCGACGCCCTGCGCGAGCAGCACGGCATCGAGATCGAGAAGAACCGCATCGTGCAGCCCGAGCCCATCAAGCAGTTCGGCAGCTACGAGGTGAAGGCCAAGCTGGGCAGCGAGGTGAGCGGCACCATCAACGTGCTCGTCACCGAGAAGAAATGATTTCCAAGAGGGAGCGGACATGAACGAACTTCTCGGCCGGCAGGCGCCGCACTCGGCAAGCGCCGAGCAGGCGGTCCTCGGCTCCATGCTGATCGACCCGCGGTGCATCTCCGAGGTCATTGACAAGGTGAAGTCGGACGACTTCTATATACAGCAGAACCGCGAGATCTTCGAGACGATGTTCGCCATGTTCGCCTACGGCCAGACGATCGACCCCGTCACCGTCCTCGACCAGATGCGCGTCCGCGGCGTGTACAAGGAGGGCTCCAGCCAGCAGTACCTGATGGAGCTGATGCAGATCACGCCCACGGCCGCCAACGTGCTCGAATACGCCGCCATCGTCCGCGACCGCGCGCTGCTGCGCGGCCTGGCCGCGGCGGCGGACGAGATAAACAACATGGTCTATGAGGGCGCGGGCGAGGCCGACGACATGCTGGAGGCCGCGGAGCGCAAGATATACGCCCTGCGCAAGGACCGCAGCACCGGCGGGCTGATGCCCGTCTCCGTGGTGGTGCAGAACGTCTATGACCAGCTTTCGGAGGCCGCGGCCAGCGAGAGCGCCGTCCCCGGCCTCACCACCGGCATCGGCGACCTGGACCGCACGATACTGGGCATGGGCCCCGGCGACCTCATCCTCATCGCCTCCCGCCCCGGCATGGGCAAGACCAGCATGGGGCTGAACATCGCCATGCACGTGGCCAAGGCCTCCAAAAAGACCGTGGCCGTCTTTTCGCTGGAGATGACGCGCGAGCAGCTGGTGACGCGCCTGCTCGCCGGCGAGGCCCTGGTGGACAGCCAGAAGCTGCAGACGGGCCGGCTGAGCTCCGACGAGTGGCGGCGCATCAGCAGCGCGGCCAGCGTCCTCAGCGCCACGGACCTGCGCATCGACGACAACCCCTCGCTCACCGTCTCCGACATGAACGCCCAGTGCCGCCGCCTGACGGACCTGGGGCTGGTGGTCGTGGACTACCTGCAGCTGATGCAGTCGGCCGGCAGCGGCCACTCCTGGTCGAACGAGAGCCGCACCCAGGCCGTCAGCGATATCAGCCGCATGATGAAGATCATGGCCAAGGAGCTGGGCGTGCCCGTGCTCTGCCTTTCGCAGCTCTCGCGAGCGAACGAGTCGCGCCAGAACAAGCGGCCCATGCTCTCGGACCTGCGCGAGTCCGGCGCCATCGAGCAGGACGCCGACGTCGTCATCGGCCTCTACCGCGAGGGCTATTACAACACCGAGTGCGAGAACCCCAACGAGGCCGAGGCCATCATACTGAAAAACCGCCGCGGCTCCATCGGCACGCTGAAGCTGATGTGGCTGCCGCAGTACACCACCTTCGCCGCCATGTCGCAGAGGGCGGACGATGAGTGACCGCTTTGACTTCGCCGCCCTGGAAAAGGCGGGGAAGGTGCTCTGCGCCGTCTCCGGCGGGGCGGACAGCGTCTATCTGCTGCACCGCTGCCTGGAGGGGGCGGCGGGGCACGGCTACGCCGTCTGCGCCGCGCACTACGACCACGGCCTGCGGGGCGAGGAGTCCGCGCGCGACAGCCGCTTCGTCGCGGACATGTGCCGCGGGCTGGGCGTGGAGTGCCTCACGGGCCGGGGCGACGTGCGCTCATATGCGTGCGAGCGGCGGCTGGGCACGGAGGAGGCGGCGCGCGAGCTGCGCTACGCCTTTTTGCAGGAGGCCGCCGGGAAGCTGGGCGCGCAGCTCATCGCCACGGCGCACAACGCCGGCGACAACGCGGAGACCATGCTGTTGGCCCTGGCGCGCGGCGCGGGCCTGCGCGGCCTGGGCGGCATCCCGCCCCGGCGGGGGAACATCGTGCGGCCCATGCTGGCCGTCACGCGCGCGGAGGTGGAGGAGTATCTCGCCGCGCGGGGCATAGCCCACGTGGAGGACAGCACGAACGCCCTCGACGACTATGCCCGCAACCGCCTGAGGCACCATGTGCTGCCCCTGCTGCGGGAGCTCAACCCCCGCTTTGACACGGCGGCCGCGCGCGCCGCGGCGCTGCTGCGCGCCGACGAGGACTTCCTGGAGTCCCTGGCGCGGGACTTTCTGCGCGGAAATGCGGACGAAAACGGCCTCTCCGCCGCCGCCCTCGCCGCCGCGCCGCGCAGCGTGGCCTCCCGCGCCGTGCGCATCCTGGCGCCCTGCGCGCTCTCGGAGGCGCATGTGGACGCCGTGCTGGCCCTGGCGGAGGGCGAGGGCGCGGCCTTCGCCGACGTGCCGGGCGCGCGCTGCGCGCGGCAGAACGGGCGACTGCGCTTTTTTACGTCCCTGCCGGGCGCGATAGAGCCGCATGCCCTGCGCGCCGGGGAGGAGTTCGCCCTGCCGGAGGCCGGGCTGTATGTAAAGTGCTCGGACAGCGTATACAGCGGCGAAATTAACAGTTCATTCAACACTTTTTTCTTCCCATATGCAAATATTTGTGGTACTATATACTGCATGTCGGGGCAGCCTGGGGACAAACTGCGAATAGCGCGCCGCGGCTGCACGAAAAAACTCTCCGACCTCTTCGCGGAGGCGCGCATCCCCGCGCTCAGCCGCGCGCTGGTGCCCGTTTTCCGGGACGATGCGGGCGTCCTGGCCGTTTACGGCCTGGCGCTGGCCGAACGGGCCGCGCCGCGCGCCGGCGAGAGGGCGCTGAGAGTGGAGATAAGAGAAATATAGAGCGGGAGAGGGACGTTATGGCAGAGCGCAGAGGGATGGAGAACGATATCGAGCGCGTGCTCTTCACGGAGGAGGAGCTCAAGCGCCGCGTGAAGGAGCTGGGCGGACAGCTCACGCGCGATTTCGCGGATAAGGACCCCGTGTTCGTGGGCGTGCTCAAGGGCTGCTTCGTGTTCATGGCGGACCTGCTCCGCAGCGTGGACATGCACTGCACGATGGACTTTATGGCCGTTTCCAGCTATGGCAGCGGCACCACGACCACCGGCGCGGTAAAAATAAACAAGGACCTCTCGGCCGATATCGAGGGACGGCATGTGATCATCGTCGAGGACATCCTCGACAGCGGCGTGACGCTCAGCTACCTCACCAAGTACCTCGAAGGGCGCGCGCCGGCGTCCATCTCGCTGGTGACGCTGCTGGACAAGCCGGCCCGCCGCCGCGCGGACGTCCGCGCCGACTACGTCGGCTTCATCTCCGAGGACGCGTTCGTCGTGGGCTACGGCCTCGACTACGCGGAACAGTACCGCAACCTGCCGTATATCGGCGTTCTCAAGCCCGAGATCTACGAAAAAGCGGGCGAATAAAGAAGCAAGAGCAGCACGAAGGAAGTGACGTTTTTTTGAAACCTCAGAAGAACCGGGCGCGCGACCTCGGTTTTTACATCCTGGTGATGGTGATACTGCTGGCCGTAATCTACAGCATGGTGGCCCCCACGCAGAGCGAGCAGGTCATCTATTCGGACGTGGTGGAGCTCTTCCGCAACGAGCAGGTGGAGTCGTTCTACATCGAGGGCTCCAATATCGTGCTCACGCTGAAGGACGCCGCGGAGGGCGACCCGCCGGTGACCTATCAGCTCTACGACGTGAGCCTCTTCTGGTACGACATGAGCGACCTCATCATGCAGCAGCAGGAAGAGGGCATCATCTCGGGCTATAACCTCGACGTGGGCTGGGTGGCCCCGTGGTGGTTCAGCTTCGTGTTCTATATGCTCATCATCGCCGCCATGTTCGGCCTCTGGTACGCGCTGATGAACAAGTCCAGCGGTGGCGGGGCGCCGGGCGTGGGCAAGTTCGGCAAGGCGCGCACGCGCCTGGGCAGCGAGGAGCAGAAAAAAGTCACCTTCCGCGACGTCGCCGGCTGCGAGGAGGAGAAGGCCGAGCTGGAGGAGGTCGTGAACTTCCTCAAAAACCCCAAGGCCTATACCGACATGGGCGCGCGCATCCCCAAGGGCGTGCTGCTCGTCGGCCCCCCGGGGACGGGCAAGACGCTCATCGCCAAGGCCGTGGCCGGCGAGGCGGGCGTGCAGTTCCTCTCCATCTCCGGCTCCGACTTCGTGGAGCTCTATGTGGGCGTGGGCGCCAGCCGTGTCCGGGACCTCTTTGACCAGGCCAAGAAGAACGCCCCCTCCATCGTCTTTATCGACGAG
>DVOV01000117.1 GCA_018713375.1 Candidatus Scatomorpha stercorigallinarum
GAGAAAAAAAGTTCTTTGTGCGTCATCTTACGAAAAAAGAAAAATCCACCAATCGTAACAACAATTATAAACAGTACAATATTAAGAATTAACCATCGTGTACTATCTGCGGATATTGACCCATCTGGCAATGTTACTATTGTCCATCTTACCAAAAAACGGACCTCCAGTTGAAAACATATCCAACTTGCTACAATGCAATATAGAGGAACTTTCCACCATGATTTCTTCATGCTATGCGCCTCCTTTGACCCAGTTTTTATAATTATATCACCGATTTTGTTGAAAAGCAAAGGCAGGAATTTTCTTCCTGCCTTTGTCTGCTAAATTACACTTTCAATAGAAATGATAAATCCGAACACATTACCCACTTGGATAATGTAGTTCGGATTATCATTGTTTGGTCCGAGTGGCGAGACTCGAACTCGCGGCCTCCAGCTCCCAAAGCTGGCGCGCTACCAACTGCGCAACACCCGGATTTGCCTGATTTGAGGAAATTTATTATACTATACGGCAAATTATTATGCAAGCTTTTCTTCATTGATGTTTTGCGCGGAATGTGGTATCATCACGGGAGGGAGCGTGAAAAATGTGAGAATGAGAAAGAAACCCAACCTGCAGCCGCGCATGGAGCGCTGTGCCGCCGTGCTCGAAACGGCGCCGGAGCAGCACAGGGGCCGCTGGCTGGATGATATGAGCCGCCTCACAGGCCGCGAGCGGCCGTTTTCCGAGCTGCATGTGGAGCTCGGCTGCGGAAAGGGGCGCTTCACAGCCGGGATGGCGGAGGCGAACCCCTCGGTCCTCTTCGCCGCAATTGAAAAGGTGCCGGACGCGATGGTCGTGGCAATGGAGCGCGTCTGCGCCGCCTCTCTCGGCAACGTGCGCTTCCTCGACAGGGACGCGGCGCAGCTCGGCGAATTCTTCGCGCCGGGAGAGGTGTCGCGCATATACATAAATTTCCCGGACCCCTGGCCGAAGAAGAAGCAGTTCAAGCGCCGGCTCACCGCGCCCAGCTTCCAGAAGCTCTGCGCCGCCGCGCTCGCGCCGGGTGGGGAGATCTGGTTCAAGACCGACAACGCCCCGCTCTTCGAGTGGAGCGTGGAGCAGCTGGCCGCCGGCGGCTGGGAACTGCGCGAGGTGACGCGCGACCTGCACGAAAACGGCCCAGTGGGCGTGATGACGGACTACGAGGCCAAGTTCCACGCCCAGGGCGTGAAGATAAACCGCCTGGTGGCGGTGAAGGGGGAGAACACGCTGTGCGGCTGATATCCTGGAACGTCAACGGCCTGCGGGCCGTTATGAAAAAGGGCTTTGAGGACGCCTTCTGGGGCCTGGACGCCGACATGTTCTGCCTGCAGGAGACGAAGCTGCAGGCCGGGCAGCTGACGCTGGACCTGCCGGGCTACGAGCAGTTCTGGTGCTACGCCGAGCGCAAGGGCTATTCCGGCACGGCGGTGTTCACCCGCCGGGAGCCGGTAAGCGCGAGCTATAACCTCGGCCTGCCCGAGCACGACGCCGAGGGCCGCGTGATCACGCTGGAGTTCGAGGAGTTCTACCTCGTGTGCGTCTACACGCCGAACTCCCAGGACGAGCTGAAGCGGCTTCCCTACCGCATGGAGTGGGAGGACGCCTTCCGCGCGCACCTGGTGGCGCTGGACCGCAAGAAACCCGTCATCGTCTGCGGGGACATGAACGTCGCGCACGAGGAGATAGACCTCAAGAACCCCAAGACCAACCACTTCAACCCCGGCTTCTCCGACGAGGAGCGCGGCAAGATGACGGAGCTGCTCGCCGCCGGCTTCACGGACACCTTCCGCTACCTCTACCCCGACCTCGAGGGGGCCTACTCCTGGTGGAGCTACCGCGCCAACTCGCGCGAGCGGAACGTGGGCTGGCGTATCGACTATTTCCTCTGCTCGGACCGCATCGCGCCCAACATCCGCCAGGCCTTCATCTGCCCGGAGATACAGGGCAGCGACCACTGCCCGGTGGGGCTTGACATCCTATGGTGAGCATCGGCGGCGTGGCCCTGGGCGGGCGGGCCGTGCTGGCGCCGATGGCGGGCGTGACGGACGCGGCCTTCCGCGCCGAGTGCCTGCGCCAGGGCGCGGCGCTCGTCTATACGGAGATGGTAAGCGCCAAGGCCCTCTGCTACGAGGACAAAAAGACCGCGGCGCTGCTGTACGTCCCGGAGCGCTCCGGCCGGCCCGTGGCCGCGCAGATTTTCGGGCACGAACCCGAGGTGATGGCCGAGGGCGCGAGGAGGGCCGTTGAAATCTCCCGCGCGGACATAATAGACATAAACATGGGCTGCCCCGTGGGCAAAATAGTCAAGAGCGGCGACGGCAGCGCGCTGATGCGCTCGCCCTCGCTGGCCGCGGAGATCGTCTCCGCCGTGGCGGAGGCGGCCGGCGTGCCGGTGACGGTGAAATTCCGCAAGGGCTGGGACGGCGGCGAGGTGAACGCTGTGCAGTTCGCGGCAATGTGCGAGCGCAGCGGGGCCGCCGCGGTGGCCGTGCACGGGCGGACGCGCGTGCAGATGTACGCCGGGCGGGCGGACTGGGACATCATCCGCGAAGTGAAGCGCGCCGTGTCCATCCCCGTCATCGCCAACGGCGACGTCGTGAGCGGCGCGGAGGCCGCACACATCCTGCGCTACACGGGCGCGGACCTGTGCATGATAGGGCGCGGCGCCTTTGGCGACCCCTGGATATTCGCCGCGGCCAACGCCGCCATCGAGGGCCGGCCGCAGCCGGAGCGCCCGCCGCTGGGCGCGCGGCTCGCAAGCGCCCTGCGCACCGTGCGCGAGGCGGCGGCGTACAAGGGCGAGCGCCTGGCCTGCATCGAGGCGCGGGGCCACCTGCCCTGGTACCTGCACGGCGTGCCGCACTCGGCGGAGTACAAGCGCGCGCTGACGCAGGTGAGCACGATAGAGGACATCGAGCGCGAGCTCCGGCGCATCGAACGGGAGCTGGGCGCATAGGGCCGCGCCCACGGCAAGGAGGTGAGGCTGTTGACAAGGGAAGAGGAGCGCGAGATCATCGAGCGCGTGCGCTCGGGGGACACGGAAGCCTTCGGCGCGCTGGTGGCAGAGCACCAGAACCGCGTCTACAGCCTCGCGCTGCGCATGGTGGGCAACGAGGAGGACGCGCGCGACCTGGCGCAGGAGGCCTTCATCCGGGCCTACACCTCCCTGGCCGGTTTCCGCGGAGACAGCAAGTTCTCCGTCTGGCTCTACCGGCTGACGAGCAACATCTGCATCGACTTCCTGCGCAGCCGCGCGCGGCGGCAGGCGGTGTCGCTCACCTATGACGACGACGAGGCCGAGGGCGGCGAGATGGAGATACCCGACGAGCGCTTTTCCCCCGAGGCCGGCCTGGAGCGCAGTGAGCTGCGCGAGGCCGTGCGCCGCGGGCTGGACACGCTGAGCCCCGAGTTCCGCGACATACTGCTGCTGCGGGAGATCGACGGGCTGAGCTACGCGGAGATCGGCGAGGCGCTTCAGCTCGAGGAGGGGACGGTCAAGTCCCGCATTTTCCGGGCCAGAAAAAAGCTCACGGAATTTTTGATCAGGGACGGGAACATTCCCGACGGGCTTGCGTCACAAGGGCGAAAGGGAGGTGTGGACACGTGAAAGACTGCGGCGAATATCAGCGGGAGATCAGCCTGCTGATCGACGGGGAGCTGTCGGAGCCTCAGAAGACCGGGCTGCTCCGCCATATCGGGCAATGCGACGAGTGCCGCAGGGTCTACGACGCGTTCAACGCCATCTCCCTTTCACTTCCTGAGGAAGCGGCCCCGGCGGGCTTCGCGGAGGACGTGATGAGCGCCATAAAGGGCCTCAACGTCACGCCCATGCCCGTGCCGGAGAAAAAGCGCCCCTTCAGGTGGAAGCGCGCCGCGGCGCTGGCGGCCTGCCTGGCCGTGGTCGTCGCCGCGGCGGCCGCGCTGCCGCGCCTGGCCCCCGCCGGCGCCGCGCCGGAGGCCGCGGAGCCCGCCGTATTTGGCATGATGGGCGAGGACGCTCGCAGCGACGACGCCGCCGGGACGGAAACGGAACCGGCCGGCGCCGAGCCCGCAGACGAGCCCGCGGAGGCCGCGCCGGAGGGCACGCTCTTTGACGCCGAGGGCGGAACGCCGTCAAACGCCCTGCCCGAGGAGGAGGGCGCCGCCGCGGGAGCGGAGTCCCTCGCCACCGAGCCGCCGCGCCTGCGCGAGTGTGAGGTGACGGGGGCGGAGGTGTACGAATCCGGCGAGCTGCTGAACACGCTCTCCGGCGAGGATGCGCCCGAGCTGGCCGCGCTGCTCAAATACGCCGGGCCCTACGGCGGCGAAGCGCCGGCCGGCGGCGGCTACTGCGTCAGCCTCAGCATGGAGGGCGCGCCGGAGCTGACGGTGGAGGTGTACATCGTCGGCGGCGGGCTGGCCTGCCTCTGCAACGGCGAAGCCTACACGGCGGAGGGCAGCGCCGGCGATTTCCTGGACGCCGTCGGCGGATGAAAAACCAAAAGCATGTTATCCCCCCTTTTTGCGCCCAGGCGGTGCAAAAAGGGGGTTTTTACCGTTAAAAATGCCTGAAAGCGCACTTGAAACCGCCCGCTTCACGTGTTATAATATTCTACCGCGGTGTGCGGCGCGCTTTGCGCGTCCGGATATCATCCATTTTTTAGCATCAGGAACAGGTGAGATCGACCATGAAACAGGCAAGGGTGTCCAACAACGTTATCCGCCGGCTGCCCCGGTATCTGCGCAAGCTCGACGAGCTGCGCGGCGCGGGGGTGGACCGCATATCCTCCGGGGAGCTGGGCCGGCAGATGGGACTCACTTCCTCTCAGATACGCCAGGACTTCAGCTGCTTCGGCGAGTTCGGCCAGCAGGGCTACGGCTATAACGTCACCGCCCTGCGGGGCGAGATAGCCTCCATCCTCGGCATGGACCGGCACTTTTCCGCCGTGCTCGTGGGCGTGGGCAACATCGGCCGCGCGCTGATCGAGAACTTCTGCTTCGAGCAGTACGGCTTCCACATCGCCTCTGCCTACGACGTGCGGCCCGACCTGGTGGGCGCCAGCATCGGCGGCATCATGGTGCACGACATCTCCGAGCTGCCCAACGCCTTCGCCCAGGGCCCGGTGGACGTGGCCGTCCTCTCCGTGCCGAAGATGATGGCCAACCGCGCCGCCCATCAGCTGCAGGAGCTGGGCGTGCGCTCCATCTGGAACTTCACCAATGTGGAGCTGGACGTGGGCCCGGGCGTAATCGTGGAGAACATACATTTTTCCGACAGCCTGCTCGCTCTCGGCTACTACCTGGCCGAGAGCATCGACGCCAAGGCGGCCGCCGCGGCGGGAGGGGGCAAATAATGAGCGCGGCGCTCAAGCGCGCATCGGCCCTGCTGCTGGCCGCGGCGCTGCTGGCCGTCCCGGCCTCCGCCGCCGGCTCGGCGGGCGACCCGCTCGTCTCCCGCTCCTATGCCGAGAGCTGGGGCGAGGCCCTGGCCGGCGAAGCGGCGGAGGCCGCCGCGCAGGAGCTGCGCGAGGTGTACGACGCGGCCCTGGCCGCCGGCAGCGTGGGCACGCGCACGGTATCCCTCTCGGACGGGGACGCCGTCCGCCTGCGCGAAGGCGCCTCCGCCGTGCTCACGGCGGGCTCCGCCCGCGTTGCGCTCCACGCCGGCGCGCTGGTGAACGCCACCGTCGGCGGCGAGGCCGGCAACGGCCGCTTCAACGCGGGCCAGCTCTACATCGCCTGCGAGGGCTGCGACGCCACCATAACCTCCAGCGGCAGCAGCGTGCTCGCCGTCAGCGGCGGCTATGAGCTGGTGGAATACGTGCCCGAATTCACGGACGTGCCGCAGGGCGAGTGGTACAGCAGCTATGTCTACGAGGCCGTGCGCCTGGGCCTGGTGGACGGCATGAGCGCCACCGTGTTCAGCCCGGAGGGCAGCTTCACCGCCGCCCAGGCCGTGAAGATCGCCGCCTGCATGCACCAGCTCTACCACGAGGGCGAGGTGACGCTCGCCAACGGCGCGGACCCGGCCTGGTACTCGACTTACCTGCAATACGCCCTGGACAAGGGCGTGGCCGGCGCGGAGTACGGCCAGATGACGGCCGAGCAGCTGAACGCGCCCATCAGCCGGCGCGACTATGTCTCGCTCTTCTATAACGCCCTGCCCGCGGCGGAGTACACGCTGTCCAACAGCGTGGCCGACGGGGCCATCCCGGACGTGGGCATGGCAGACGAGGGCGCGCAGGCCATCTACGCCTTCTACCGCGCGGGCATCCTCAACGGCTCCAACGAGGAGGGCTATTTCCTGCCGGAGAGCGGCATCAGGCGCTCCGAGGTGGCGGCCATCGTCGTGCGCATGTTCGTGCCGGACGAGCGCGTGTCCGTCAGCCTCGGCTGAGAGATAAGATCACCGGGAGCCGGCCTGTGCCGGCTCCCTTTTGCCATCAGGAGGGAAATATGAACGACACTATCGCGGCCATCGCCACCGGCATGGCCGTCACGGCCATCGGCATCGTGCGCGTCTCCGGCCCGCGGGCCGTGCAGGCGGCGGAGGCCGTGTTCACCCCGGCGGACGGCCGCCCACTGGGCGCGCATGCGGACCGCCAGCTCGTCTATGGCCGCCTGCGCGGGCGCGACGGGGCGGACATCGACCTCTGCCTTGCCACCGTCAGCCGCGCGCCGCACAGCTACACGGGCGAGGACACGGCGGAGCTGCAGTGCCACGGCTCGCCCGCCGTGCTGCGGGAGGCGCTCGGGGCCCTCTTTTCCCAGGGCGCGCGGCAGGCGCTGCCCGGCGAATTCACGCGCCGGGCCTTCCTCAACGGGCGCATGGACCTGGTGCAGGCCGAGGCCGTCATAGACATCATCGAAGCGGAGACCGCCGAGGGGGCGAAAAACGCCGTCGGCCAGCTGGGCGGCGCGCTCAGCCGGCGCATCGGCGCCGTCTACTCCGCCCTGCTCGACGAGGAGGCGCACTTCGGCGCGCTGCTGGACTATCCCGACGAGGACATCGAGCCCTTTGAGCTGGAAAAGTGCCGCGCCGCCCTGGACGGCGCGCGAGCGGAGCTGCGCGCCATACTTGGCACCTTCGAGCGCGGGCGCATACTGCGCGAGGGAGTGCCGGCGGCGCTCATCGGCCGGCCCAACGCCGGCAAGAGCTCGCTGATGAACGCCCTGCTGGGCTATGAGCGGGCCATCGTCACCGCCGCGCCCGGCACCACCCGCGACACCATCGAGGAGAAGGCCGTGCTGGGCGGCGTGGCCGTGCGCCTGACGGACACCGCCGGGCTGCGCGAGGCCCGGGGCGAGGCCGAGCGCCTGGGCGTGGAGCGCGCGCGCTCGGCGGCGGAGAGCGCCGAGCTGGTGCTGGCCGTTTTCGACGGCTCCCAGCCGCTCACCGCGGCCGATGAGGAGACGCTCGCCGCCGCCCGCGCGGCCCGCCGCGCCGTGGCCGTGGTGAACAAGCGCGACCTGCCGCTGGCGTTGGACCTCTCGCGCCTGGCGGGCTTCGAGGCCGTGGTGGAGCTGAGCGCCAAAACGCGCATGGGCCTCGACGGCCTGTGCGCGGCCATCGCGCGGCTCTTCCCCGCGGTCCCGGCCCCCGCGGGGGAGATACTGACCAACATCCGCCAGGCGGAGGCCGCGCAGCGCGCGCTCGCGGCACTGGACGCCGCCGTGTCCGCCCTCGACGGCGGCCTCACGCCGGACGCCGTGCTGACGGAGGCGGAGGGGGCCCTGTCCGCGCTGGGCGAGCTCACGGGCCGCACCGTGCGCGAGGACGTGGTGGACCGGATATTCGAGAGGTACTGCGTTGGCAAGTGACGTGCGCGCGCTCTTCGGCGCGTTCGGCGGCGTGATGGCCGTCGCCTGCCTGGAAGGGCGCATGGGCCGGGTGCTGGCGGCGCGCGGAGGGCGCTCCGCGGCGGCGGAGCTCGGCGACTTTGCCTTTTTCGCCGGGGAGCCGGCGGAGGAGCTGCTGCGCGCCACATGCGCGGAGATCGTCGTGGCGCAAAACGCGCACTGGAGGGCGCTGCGCCCGCAGTGGAGGGCGTTCCCGCGCTGGGCCTTCGGCGAGGCCCCGGCGGATGTGGGGCGGCTGCGTGAGCGCGCCGCCGTGCCGGCGGGCTATGAGCTGCGCGCGCTGGACGCGGAGACGGCCGCCCTCTGCCGCGCGCAGGAGTGGAGCCGCGACCTGGCGGCGGCGCACATGGGCAAGGGCTGCGAGGGCTTTGTGCTGCTGCGCGGCGGGGAGGTCTGCGCCGGCGCGGCGGCCTATGCCCGCAGCAGCCGCGGCGCCAGCATCCAGGTGGACACGCGCGCGGACCTGCGCCGGCGCGGCCTCGCCGGCTGCTGCGCGGCCAACTATATCCTCCGCTGCCTGGAGCGCGGCGTCTATCCCGAGTGGGACGCGCACACGCGTGCCTCCGCCGCGCTGGCGGAGAGCCTGGGCTACGGCGGGCGCAGGGAATACACGGCCCTCTGGCGCGGGGGCTGAAGCGCGCCGCCGAAAGCGGCGCACGGCCGGATCTGCATGGCAAAAACAGCGGAAAGGGGCGTATGGCGTGAAAAGGGAGATATTCGCATCGACGAGCGCGGAGGAGAGCGCGCGGGAGCGCGCCCACCGCGCGCTGGCGCGGCGCATGGCCGCGGAGGGCATGGTGCTGCTGAAAAACAACGGCGCACTGCCGCTCTCCGGCGGCCGGGCGGCGCTCTACGGCGCGGGCGTGAGGCACACGAGCTTCGGCGGCACGGGCAGCGGCGACACGCACCCCCGCCGGCGCGTCACCGCCGAAGAGGGCTTCCTCGCCGGCGGTTGGACGGTGTGCACGGGCCTCTGGCTCGACGACTATGACGAGCGCATGGCCGCCGCGCGCGGCCGCTGGCAGCGGGAGGTGGCGGAGCTCATCCGCGGCGTGCCGCTGACGCGGCAGTCGGACGTGGCCTGGCAGCACCCCTTCGTCCCGCCGGAGGGGCGGGAGATCGCGGCGGAGGACGTGGCGGAGGGCGTGGGCACCGCCGTCTATGTCCTCATGCGGCAGGCCGGCGAGAGCGCCGACCGCGCGCCGGAAGAAGGCTCCTACTACATATCCGGCGCCGAGCTGGGCCACCTGCGCGCGCTGAAGGCGCTGTACCCGAAAGTGGTGCTGGTCATCAACTCCGGCGCGCCCATCGACATGGGCTTTGACGATGAGCTGGAGCTGGACGCCGTGCTCTACGCCTCCCAGGGCGGGATGGAGATGGGCAGCGCCCTCTTCGACGTGCTCACGGGCGTATCGGAGCCCGGCGGGCGGCTGACGGACAGCTGGGCCGGGCGCCTTGCCGACTTCCCGCCGCGCTTCGGCGGCGAGAGGGAGGTGGAGTACCGCGAGGGCATCTACATGGGCTACCGCTGGTTCGACAGCTTCGGCATAGAGCCGCGCTGGCCCTTCGGCTTCGGCCTGGGCTACACCACCTTCGCCATCGAGTGCCTGGGCGCGGAGGCCGCGGGGACGGAGGTGCGCGTCCGCGCGCACGTGACGAACACCGGCGCGCGCGCCGGGCGCGAGGTGGCGCAGCTCTATCTGAGCGCGCCGGGCGGCGCGCTGCGGCGCGAATACCAGTCCCTGGCCGCCTTCGCCAAGACGCCGCCGCTCGCGCCGGGCGAGGGCTGCACCCTCACGCTCGCGTTCGACCTGCGCGAGCACGCGGCCTATGACGAGGGCCGCTCGGCCTTCGTGCTGGAGCCGGGCGACTACCTCCTGCGCCTGGGGCGCGATTCGCGCTCCACGTCCGTGGCGGCGTGCGTGCATCTGGACGGCGAGGCCGTGACGGAGCGCTGCCGGCGCCTTTGCGCGCCGCGGCATCTGCTGGAGGAGCTCGCGCCGCCGGAGCGCGCGCCGGGCTCTCCGCCGCCGGGCGTGCCGCGGCTGGACATCGCCGCCGGGGGCATCGCCGCGCTCACGCACGACTACAGCGAGCCGCCGCTCTACCGCTCCGCGCGCGTGGACGCCGCGGCGGCGCAGCTCTCCGATCTGGAGCTCGCGGAGCTCATCACCGGCTCCACCTACACGCCGCCCTTCCACGCCACGGTGTTCGGCTCCTGCGGGCGCACGAGCGCCATACTGCTGAAAAAGGGCGCGTGCGACCTCGTAATGGCGGACGGGCCGCAGGGGCTCAACCTCAAGCGCGCGTCGCAGCTGGAGCCCTACACCCTGCCGGCCATCCCCCACGCGCTGGACGGCTCGCGCGCCGTGCGCCTGCTGCGCGGCGTGCTGGGGGCGCTCAGTTCGCGCAAAACGTACTACCAGTTCACCACCGCCTGGCCCTGCGCCAGCTGCGTGGCCCAGAGCTGGGATATCTCCCTGGCCGAGGAGCAGGGCCGGGCCGTCTCCGCCGAGATGGAGGAGTACGGCGTGGACTTTTACCTGGCCCCGGCCATGAACCTGCACCGGCAGCCGCTCTGCGGGCGCAATTTCGAGTATTTTTCCGAGGACCCGCTGCTGAGCGGGGAGATGGCCGCCGCCGTCTGCCGCGGCGTGCAGTCGCGCCCCGGGCGCTACGCCGTTATCAAGCACTTCGCCTGCAACAACACGGAGACGGAGCGCACGCGCTCGGACAGCCGCCTCGGCGAGCGCGCGCTGAGGGAGCTCTATCTGAAGGGCTTCCGCATCGCCATCCGGCGCGGCGGGGCGAAGGCGCTGATGAGCAGCTACAACCTGATAAACGGCGTCTACGCGCCGAACGACCGCGAGCTGCTGACGGGCATATTGCGCTGCGAATGGGGCTTCGAGGGCCTGGTGATGACGGACTGGTTCGCCACCGGCCACGACGGCAGCCGCCACGAGCTCTGCTGCGCCGCGGGCAACGACCTGGTGATGCCGGGCACGCCGGCGGCCGTGTGGGACATCTGCCGCGCCCTGCGCTCAGGGCGCATCTCGCGCCTGGCGGCGGAGGCCGCGGCCCGGCGGGTGCTGCGCTTCGCCTTCGGGGAGATATGAAACAAAACAGTTCCCCCGCGCGTCTCATGGACGCGCGGGGGAACTTTATTATCCGCTTATAAATGCGGCGAGCTTACCCGCCAGCAGGCGGTGGGCCTCCTCCGTGAAGTGTACGCCGTCATATTGCAGCGGCAGCGCGCCGGCGTCGAGGAAGGATATCCCCAGCCGCGCGGCCACGCGCCCATAGAGCCCGGCCAGGCGGCGGGACTCCGACACCAGGCGGTCCGTGCCCACCCAGGCCCCGCGCACGAAGGGCGGCGGGGCGATGAGCAGCGTCCTGGCCCGCGCGAGGGCCGGCAGGGCGCGCGCACGCGGCAAAAAGAGCTCCATGCGCGCCGCGGGCGTCTCCGCCGGCGGCTCGTCGGCCGTGAGCAGGTCGTTGCCGCCGAGCATCACCAGCAGCCAGTCCGCCGGGGCGGCGCGGCGCAACTCAGCGAGCGCGCGGGAATGCTCCGCCGCCGTGTGCGGCACGCAGCGGCCGTTTTCGCCCAGCTCGCGCACCTCCGCGCCCAGGGCGGAGGAGAGCAGGCAGGGCCAGCGCGTGCCCTCGTCATAGCGCCCGCCGAGATACGAGCGGGCGTCATAGCCCCAGGTGTTGGAGTTGCCGAAGCAGATGAGCGTCATATGTAAATGATCATCAGCCCCACGAGCAGGCCGACGACGGAGGCCAGGGCGGGCATCTTCGAGCGCCACATCAGTATCGCCTCCGGCAGCAGCTCGCCGAAAACGACGTACAGCATGGCGCCCGAGGCGAAGCTGAGCGAGAGCGAGAGCCAGAAGGGCGAGAGCGTGCCCAGAGCGAAGCCGATAATGGCGCCGATGATGGTGGGCGCGCCGGAGAGGGCGGTTATCAGTATCGCCTTGGCGCGCCCCATGCCGCCGGTGATCAGCGGCACGGCCACGGCCATGCCCTCCGGGATGTTGTGCAGCCCGATGACCACGGCCATCACCAGGCCCATGCCGCCGGTGATGCCCGCGGCGCTGTCGCTGGCGTAGCTGGCGCCGATGACCATGCCCTCCGGCATGTTGTGCAGAGCGATGGCGCAGGCCATCACCACGCCGGCGATGAAAAGCTGATAGGCCGAAGCGGGGCCGCCGTCCTCGCTCTCGCGCTCGTGGCGCGCATAATGGTCCGAGTGGATGAGCTCGTCCAGGTCGTCGGCAGTCTTGGGGTGGTCGGCGTCGATGTGCTCGATCTCGTGGTTGGTCTTGGAGTCTATCCACAGGTTGAGCAGCCAGATGACGACATAGCCCAGCATCACGCCGAACATGACGAAGAACACGCTCACGCCCCCTTCCGCGCCCTCCGGCGCCAGGGCCTCGCTGATCATGTCGAAACACACCACGCCGGTCATGATGCCGCCGGCGAAGGCCAGGAGCAGGCTGACGAGGCGGCTGGAATCGCGCCGGAACAGCGCGGCGATCACGCCGCCGAGCCCCGTGCCGCCCACTCCGGCGATGGCGGTCACAAGGATTATCATACCAAGCATCTTACGTATCTTCCCTCTTTACTTCCATTTCGGACGTCCATATCGGCGCACACTATTTTATTGCAAGGCCGCGCGGTTGTCAACGGGGAGCTTGGATGGTATAATGATAGAATCTGCAAAATGAGGCGCGGGGAACGGCGCGGCCACTGGAGGTATCGGATGGAAAACCTGCCGGACATGAGCATATACATCATGCAGGGGACGAAATATATACTGCCGCTGCTCGCGCTGTGGATACTGCTCCGCTGCGTGCGCTCCATGCTGCGCGGGCGCTACGAGCCGGAGACCTGGGCCTATATCGTGGACCTCAACGGCACGGAACACCCGGTGAACCACTGGGAGTGCATCGTGGGCAGGGCCCGCTCGGCGGACATCGTGCTCACGGACCCCACCGTCTCGCGGATGCACGCCTCGCTGCAGCGCGACGGGGACGGGGACTGGACGCTGACCGACCTGCGCAGCAAGGGCGGCACCTTCGTCAACGGCGAGGAGGCCGGCAGCCGGGAGGACGTGGGCGACGGCGACGAGATCGACTTCGCCGGCTGCGCCACCGCCTTCCGCGGCATCTCCGACGCCGAGCGCGAGCGCCTTGAGCGCTGCCGCACCGCCCCCGGGCGCTATGTGGGCCCGGGCGTGACGCTCTTCATCCTCTCGCTCTTCCAGGGCTTCCTGGCGCTGGAGTTCATGGTGACGGCGGCGGAGGAACACGTCTACATCATCTGCCTCTCCATCCTGGCGCTGATGGCGGCGGAGTGGTTCTGCTACCTCTTCATGCGCACGCTGGGCCGCTCGGGCTTCGAGCCGGAGACGCTGGCCTTCTTCCTCACCACGCTGGGCGTGGAGGTCTGCGCCACCAGCACGCCGGACGACATGCTCAAGGAGGTCATCCTCATCATCGCCGGCGTGGCGCTCTATTTCTTCCTCGGCTGGTGGCTGCGCGACCTGGAGCGCGTGAAAAAGACGCGCTGGCTGGCGGCCGCCGCCGCGCTGGGGCTGCTGGCGCTCAACCTGCTGATGGGCGAGGTGCGCGGCGGCTCCATGAACTGGCTGGAGATAGGCGGCTTCACCATCCAGCCCTCCGAGCTCGTAAAAGTGTGCTATATCTACGCCGGCGCGGCCACGCTCGACCGCCTGTTCGCCCGGCGCAACCTCTTCGGCTACATCGTCTTTTCCGCCGTATGCGTCTGCGCGCTCGCGCTGATGGGCGACTTCGGCACGGCGGTCATCTTTTTTGCAACCTTCCTCGTGGTGTCCTTCATGCGCTCGGGCAGTTTCGCCACGGTGCTGCTGGCCGTCTCCGGCGCGGGCCTGGCCGGCTTCCTGGTGCTCAGCGTGAAGCCCTATATCGCCCAGCGCTTCGCCACCTGGGGCCACGCCTGGGAGGACGTGTGGGACGCCGGCTTCCAGCAGACGCGCGCCATGAGCGCCGCCGCCTCCGGCGGGCTTTTCGGCCAGGGCGCGGGCGAGGGCTGGCTGAAGGACATCGTGGCTGCCAACACGGACATGGTGTTCGCCGTGCTCAGCGAGGAGCTGGGGCTGATCGTGGCCGTGACGGCCCTGCTGGCCGTGATCGCGCTGGCGCTTTTCACCGTGCGCAACGCCTCGCAGGGGCGCAGCACTTTCTATGTCATCGCCGGCTGCGCCGCCGTCAGCATGATGATGGTGCAGATGGGCCTGAACGTGTTCGGCTCGCTGGACATACTGCCGTTTACCGGCGTCACCTTCCCCTTCGTGTCCAAGGGCGGCACCTCGCTGCTCTCCTGCTGGATGCTGCTGGCCTTCGTCAAGGCCACGGACACGCGCAGGAACGCGAGCTTCGTCGTGCGCCGGGAGCGCAGCGCGCCGCTGAGGGCCGATGCGCGGGAGGCCTATCCCGAATATGACGGCGGCGAATACCCGGACGAGGAGGCGGAAGCATGAAAAAAGTACAGCGCAGGGCCGCTTCCGCCCTGCTCATCGCCCTGGCCCTGGTCGTGGGGCTGGCCGTTTACCTGGTGCGCCTGGCGGACGATGGCGGCGCCTGGGCCACGTATTTCTCCGGCGGCGCGCCCGCCGGCTCCATCCTCGACCGCAACGGCGTCACGCTCTACACTTCCGACGGCGAGAGCTATTCCTTCGCCGCGGACGAGACCGTGCGCCGCGCCTGCTACCAACTTATCGGCGACACGCGCGGGAACGTCGCCACCGGCGCGCTGCGGCAGTTCCGCGACCGGCTGACGGGCTACAGCTTTGTGAACGGCACCTCCAGCGGGAAAACGCTGCAGCTGACGGTGGATTCCGCGCTCAACGCCGCGGCTTACAGCGCCCTGGCGGGGCGCAGCGGCGCCGTGATGCTGATGGACTACACCACGGGCGAGATACTGTGCATGGTGTCCACCCCGGCGGACGACCCGGCCAGCCCCTCCGAGAGCCCGGCCGAGGGCACGTATATCAACAAGGCCATCGGCGCGAGCTTCGTCCCCGGCTCCGTCTACAAGCTGGTGACGCTGGCGGCGGCCATCGACAACATGCCCGACCTCTTCGAGCGCAGCTTCTGGTGCGGCGGCAGCGTGGAGCTGCAGGGTATCACGCTCAACTGCACGGGCTCGCACGGCCAGCAAAATATCGAGCAGGCCCTGGCCAACTCCTGCAACTGCGCCTTCGGCGAGATCGCGCTGGAGCTGGGCTACGGCACGCTGAAGGACTACGCCGGCCGCCTGGGCTTCACCGCGGCGCTCACGCTCGACGGCATGGACGTCAAGCGCGGGAACATCGACTGGGAGCAGGAGGACATGGACATCGGCCTCGCCTGGACGGGCATCGGCCAGCACAACGACCTCGTCTGCCCCTACGCAATGCTGCGCTATGTGGCGGCCATCGCCAACGGCGGCAGCGTCTATGAGCCCACGCTGCTGGGCCACGGCGAGCTCGACCGGCCCACGAGCGTCCTCGGCGCGGAGACGGCGCGGCTGATCGCCGGCATGATGGACCACAACGTGGAGGCCGCCTACGGCGGCGAGTGGACCT
>DVOV01000118.1 GCA_018713375.1 Candidatus Scatomorpha stercorigallinarum
GTGCCCGTGTCCGTCATTCTCAAACTGGGTAAATACGTTGTTCCAAACCTCGATGTAGCGGTCGCAGTCGCAGCCGACGGTGCAGGTGGGCTTGCCGCAGCCGTATTTCTCGCCGCGGTCGTAGTACACCTCGCTGCAAGGGCCGCAGGCGCCCGTGCCGTGCTCCCAGAAGTTGTCCTCGCGGCCGAAGCGGAAGATCCGCTCGGGGGCAATGCCGATCTCGTCGCGCCAGATGTTGAAGGCCTCGTCGTCGTGCTCATAGACGCTGGGGTAGAGGCGGTCGGGGTCCATGCCAACCCACTCGGGGCTGGTGAGGAACTCCCAGCACCAGGCTATGGCCTCGTGCTTGAAATAGTCGCCGAAGGAGAAGTTGCCCAGCATCTCGAAGAAGGTGCCGTGGCGGGCGGTCTTGCCGATGTTCTCTATGTCGCCGGTGCGGACGCACTTCTGGCAGGTGCAGACGCGCTTGCGCGGCGGGGTCTGCTCGCCGGTGAAATAGGGCTTCATCGGCGCCATGCCGGAGTTTATCAGCAGCAGCGAGGGGTCGTTCTGCGGCACGAGCGAAAAGCTCGGCAGGCGCAGGTGGCCCTTGCTCTCAAAGAACTGCAGGAACATCTCCCGCAGCTCGTTCAGTCCGAATGCCTTCATATGTTATCCCTCCGAATCTGTCCGCTTTCGCATTCTCCTATAATAATCACGCCGCCGCCGAAAGTCAAGAGCGCAAGCGCGCTTTTGGGCAAAGAGCGGCGTTTTTGGCCCGCGCACGCTGGTATTTTGCCGCCGTTTGTGCTATCATTTCAGCGGGGTGACGCCGATGGAACTGCGGGTGCTGCGCTATTTCCTCACCGTTGCGCAGGAGGAGAACATAACCCGGGCCGCCGAGGCCCTGCACATGACCCAGCCCACGCTCAGCCGCCAGCTCTCGCAGCTGGAGGAGGAGCTGGGCGCGCGCCTTTTCGAGCGCGGGGCGCGGCGCATAACGCTCACGGACGCCGGGCTGCTGCTGCGCCGGCGGGCGCAGGAGCTGCTCGCGCTGGCCGGCAAGACCGCACGCGAGCTGGCCGCGCAGGGCGCGCCTTTGGCGGGCGAGATATCGCTCGGCTGCGGCGTGCTGGAGTCCGTGCGCGTGCTCGCGCGCCTGATGGGCGGCTTTTCCGCCATCAACCCAGGCGTGAGCTACGAGCTTTTCACCGGCACGGCGGACGAGATACGCGAGCGCATGGACCGCGGCGCCACAGACATCGCCCTGCTGCTGGAGCCGGCGGGCACGGAGCGCTATCAGTTCATGCGCCTGGACGTGCGCGAGCGCTGGGCGGCCGTGATGCGGCCGGACGACCCGCTCGCGGCCCTTGAGTCCGTCTCCGCCGCCGACCTCGCCGCCCGCGCGCTCATCCTGCCCCAGCGCGAGGCCGTACGCAACGAGCTCGCGAGCTGGTTCGGCGCCCTCTGGCCCGGGCTCGACATCCGCTGCACCTCCAACATGAGCGCGAACGCCGCCATCCTCGTCCGCGAGGGCTACGGCGTCGCCGTGGTCATCACCGGCTCGCTGCCCTGCCTGGACGGGAACGAACTGGTGCTGCGCCCGCTCTCGCCCGCGCTCTGCTCCAGCTCCATCCTCGCCTGGAAGCGCGGCGTGCCGCTCAGCCGCGCAGCGGAGAGCTTCATCGAATACGCCCGATGCTCGCTGGGCATGGAAACACATGAAATATGAGCATTTGACGCCCCGGCGGGCCGGGGATAGAATACAGCTGTCCCGCCGCGGCGGGAAGGAGGAACATATGAAGACCCTTGTCATCTATTATTCCCGCTCCGGGGCCACGGAGGCCCTCGCGCAGCTCATCGCCCGGCTGACGGGCGGGGAGCTCTGCCGCGTGCAGCCCGCCGAGCCCTACAGCGACGACTACCGCGCCACCGTGGAGCGCGCGAAGGCCGAGCTGTCCGCCGGCGCGGCCATCGGGCTCGCGGGGCGGCTGCCGGACGTCACCGGCTTTGACGCCGTGCTGGCCGGGACGCCCAACTGGTGCGGGCTGATGGCCCCGCCGGTCTCCTCCGCGCTCGCGCGCCTGCCGCTGGAGGGCAAGCTGCTCGCGCCCTTCTGCACGAACGGCGGCGGGGGCTTCGGGCGCATCGAAGCGCAGCTGGCCGCGCTCTGTCCCGGCGCGCGGCTGCTGCCGGGCTATCAGTGCCGGCGCGCGGACGAAGAGGCCGTGCGCGCCTGGCTGGCCGGGATAGATCTGCTGTGAACAGCTGTTAACAAAAGGAATATCCCGCCGGTGTCCCCGGCGGGATATTTTTCGTTATCTTCTTATGCCGAATGGGGCACAGCCTATGCAGGCTCGTATGTATCAGTTATCACGGGGCGCAGGCCGTCCATGTCAAATGTGATATATACTGGAATTTTCCAGCTTCCTTTCTTGCAGTTGCCCTCGTACCACAGCTCGCTGTTATACCAGAAAACTGATCTTCCGCCTGTAAACCACGATAGTGTCAGCACCGGCGACCTTATGTCCTTCTGGCGGTAGCCCTCTTCGTCATAGTGGTCGGGAGTGTCGGCCTTCGGGCGGTGTCGGTAGCACAGCGCTTTGAAATCTTCCGGGCTTATGCCGAATTGGCCCGAGTATTCGCCCATGCTGTTGTTGCTCTGCCGGACCAGCGAGCCCAGCTGGATGGAAATGGCCGCGCAGTAGACGACGTACAGCGCCAGGATGGCGAGTATGACGGCCATCACGCGCCGGCGGGCCGTGCGTTTTTTCGTTTTCATTCGACCGCCTCCTGAGATCATTATACCTCAAAAGTGGCGCGTGGTAAATCGTAGGAGTTGACGATCTTAAACGGGCGGTTTTGTGCAGCTGCAACAACGGGTTTTGCGCAAGCCGTTGGCGCGAAAGATCCGGCGGAGCCGCGGCTCCGCCGAATCTTGGTCGTCTTTTTCAGAATGATGCGGTCTTTTCTTCCCTCTCCGTCTCCACGCCGGCCTTTTCGGCCAGGTAGGCGATGACGGCGCGGCGGGTGAGGATGCCGCAGAGGATGCCGCGCACGTCCACGATGGGGACGAAGTTCTGGCTCATGATGGCGGTGATGACGTCTGCCTCGTCGGCGTCGATGCCGAGCGGGGGGCAGAAATCGTTCCGCACGATGTCTTTGATCTGCTTGAGCTCATAGTCCCTGGGGTCCGTGGAGCCGACGGAGACGAGCAGGCGCAGAAAGTCGCCCTCGTTCACCGTGCCCACATATTTCCCCCCGGCGTCCAGCACGGGGATGGCCGTGTAGCCCTGGCGGCGCATGAGCTCCATGCCCCGGCGGACCGAGCTCTCCTCATGCAGGAAGGCGGTGAGCACTTTGGGTATCATGATCTTGGCAATATTCATCAATTCGCGGCCGCCGCGGGAACCCTCTCCCGGCGGTCATGCCTGAGGACCTCCTGTCTATCCATGGTAACTACAGTATAGCACGCGCGCCCGGTGAGCGCAAGCGCCCCGGCACGCTTCGCGCATATTCGACAAAAGAACGTTGCAAACGCTGTCAATAATGTCGGTAACCCCTCCCCGCCGCGGCTTTTTCCGCCGCCGCCCTTGTATTTGCCGGCCGCGTATGCGATAATGAAGTGTCGAATAAAAACACTACGGAGGATGAACGATGGACTTCATGACCGAATACAAGAGCAAGCTCGGCACGCCCGCGCAGGCCGCCGCCCTCGTGCGCGACGGCGACTGGGTGGAGTACGGCAACGGCACCACCTTCGCCGCCCTCTGCGACGAAGCCCTGGCCGCGCGCCGCGACGAGCTGCACGACGTCAAGATCCGCGGCCAGATCATGTATGGCCCGCTGAAGGCCGTGGAGTGCGACCCCACCGGCGAGCACTTCACCTATAACTCCTGGCACTGCTCGGCCTATGAGCGCAAGCTGCTGGACCGCGGCCAGGGCTTCTTCTCCCCCATGATATTCCGCAACCTCGCCTGGTATTACCGCGAGAACATCCCCAGCGACGTGGCCTTCGTGCAGGCCACGCCCATGGACAAGCACGGCTACTTCAACTTCTCCGTCTCCGCCGGCACCACGCTGGATATCGTCGGCCACTGCCGGGCCATCGTCATCGAGGTCAACAGCCATCTGCCCAAGGTCTACGGAGCGTGGAACGAGAGCATACATATCTCCGACGTGACCATGGTGGTGGAGGGCGGCGACCGCCCCACCCCGCAGGTGCCCTCCCGCGCCCCTTCGGCGGAGGACATCGCCATCGCCAACCATGTGATACCCTACATCGTGGACGGGGCCACTTTGCAGCTGGGCATCGGCGGCACGCCGGACGCGCTCGGCTCCATCATCGCCCAGAGCGACCTCAAGGACCTGGGCATGCACACCGAGCTGTGCACGGACGGCTTCCTCGACCTCTACAAGGCCGGCAAGCTCACCAACAAGCGCAAGAACATCTTCCGCGGCAAGGGCGTGCTGGGCCTCGCCACCGGCAGCCAGGCGCTGTACGACTGGCTGGACGAGAACCCCGGCGTCATCGCCCTGCCCATCGCCTATGTCAACGACCCTGCCGTCATCTCCCAGATGGACAACTTCATCAGCCTCAACAGCTGCGTGTCCGTTGACCTCTATGGCCAGGTGAGCTCCGAGAGCGCCGGGCTGAGGCAGATATCCGGCACCGGCGGCCAGGTGGACTTCCTCACCGGCGCCGCCATGAGCCGCGGCGGCAAGGCCTTCATCTGCGTGGCCTCCTCCCGCGTGGGCAAGGACGGCGTGCGCCGCAGCAACATCGTGCCCCACTTCAACGGCGAGATCATCACCTCCCCCCGCGCGCAGGCCTACTACATCGCCACGGAGAACGGCGTCGTCAACCTCGCCGGGCGCTCCGCCTGGGAGCGCGCCGAGGGGCTCATCGGCCTGGCGCACCCGGACTTCCGCGAGGAGCTCATCCGCGCGGCGGAGGAGCAGCGCATCTGGCGCCGCTCAAACCGGCGCTGAGGGCGGAAAATTATCTCAACTTTTCTCTTGGCGGCGGCGCAGGCTTATGTTATACTTGACATAACACCTGAAAACACGCGGCGCCGCCCCGGCAAAAAGCCGCCTGGCAGCGCCGCCTCAAGAGAAAACGGAGGTATACATAATGAAGTGCCCGTTCTGCGCCTACACCGAGAGCAAGGTCATCGACTCCCGCCCCGCCGAAGAGGGGGCGACAATACGCCGCCGCCGCGAGTGCCTCTCCTGCGGCAAGCGCTTCACGACGTACGAGATAATCGAGCGCCTGCCGCTGGTGGTGATAAAGCGCGACGGCTCGCGCCAGACCTTCGACAAGGTGAAGCTCATCAACGGCATGGTGCGGGCCTGTGAAAAGCGGCCGGTGCCGCTCTCCGCGCTGGAGCAGATCGGCGACGATATCGAGCAGGAGCTGCAGGGCGCGCTGGAGCGCGAGGTGAGCACGACGGAGATCGGCGAGATGGTGATGGACCGGCTGAAGGATGTGGACGAAGTGGCCTATGTGCGCTTTGCCTCCGTCTACCGCTCGTTCAAGGACATCAACACCTTCATGGAGGAGCTCACCAAGCTGCTCAAGCAGAAG
Source organism: Candidatus Scatomorpha stercorigallinarum (assembly GCA_018713375.1). The sequence goes on from DVOV01000118.1 coordinate 5,567, forward strand.
GAGTCCGGCCAGCGCCCCAACTGAGGGCGTACCCCTCTCAAAGGCAGGAAAACCCCCGTATGGCTTTTGCCATACGGGGGTTTTGTTTTTTACTCCCGGGGGGCGTCCTCGCCGGGCTCCTTCTCCACGGTGATCTCCACCGTGATGCCCTCGGCGTCCTCGTCCTCGTCGCCGGCGCCGGCGCGCTCGGCCTCGTCCACCACGCACTCGAAGGAGACGTCCACCGGCTCGCCGGACTCGTTCACCACGGCGCGCAGCTCCTCGAGCTCGGCCTCCAGGCGCTCGACGGCGGCGTTGGCCAGCATCACGCTGTCAAAGGCGCGGATGTAGGGCTCGGGGACGTTCTTTTTGTCCGTGGCGTCGAAGAACAGGCGGCCCACCTCGGCGTAGGCGTCCTTGGCATTGGCCTTCTCGGCGGCGATGTCCAGCTTCAGCCTGGCGATGCGGGCCACGGCCTTGGCCTTCTCGCCGGCGTCCCCGGCGATGTCCTTGGCGCGGTCGCCGGCGGTGGCGGCCAGGTCCTTGGCCATGTCGGCCACGCCGCTGGCGGCGGCTTTCAGGGAGCGGATGATCTCGTTGTAATCAGGCATCGTTATTTTCCTCCTGTACAGTGTCGGTCTGGTCTATGTTATCGCCCGCAGGGGCGGAGCCGTCTTCGTTGGCGGCGGGTGACTCCTCCGCCGCGGCCTCCGCGCTCGCGGCGGCCTCCGCTGCGGCAGCGCGCAGCACATACGGCGTGCGGTGGCGGCGCGCGGAGTTATAGAGCAGGATGATAAAGCCGGCGATCATCGATACCGCGGCCACCACCTGCGAGATGCGCAGCTCCGTGCCCGGTATGTAGAGGCTGTCGGTGCGCAGGCCCTCTATCCACGAGCGGCCCGCGCCGTACCACATGGCGTAAAAGATGAACACCTGGCCGTCGTATTTGCGGCGGTCCTTTTTCAGCCAGAAGAAGTTGATGATGAGGAAGCCCGCAAGGTTCCAAAGGCTCTCATAGAGGAAGGTCGGGTGCACGTACACCGTCTCCTCCCCCGGGCGGGTGAGGCCCATGCGGCAGAAGATGTCGGTCTGGTAGCCGAATGCCTCGCGGTTCACAAAATTGGCCCAGCGGCCTATCACCTGGCCGAGGATAAGCGCGCTTCCGGCGATGTCGAGCGTGGCGCCGACAGGTATTTTTTTCGCGCGGCTCCAGATATAGACGGTGATGACGCCGGCGATGATGCCGCCGTACATGGCGATGCCGCCCTCCCAGATATAGAGGATCTCGATGAGGTCGTCCTTATAGCGGTCCCACTCCGTGGCGACGTAGTAGAGGCGGCAGCCGATAATGGCCATGGGCAGGACCCACAGCACGAGGCTGTATATATCGTCGCCCTTGATGCCCATCTTCGGCGACTTGTGCGCGGCGTAGAGCACGGCGGCGATGAAGGCCACGGCCATCACCACGCCGTAGAAGTAGATGCGGAAGCCGAATATCTCAAAGCTTGCGGGGAAATTTACCGACCAGTCGCCCAGCATGGGGAAACTGATGGCGGCGTCGCGCATCATTGTCGGTATGCTGCTGTCCATTCAAGGTCATCCTTTCGCGCCCCGCGGCCGGACCGTGGCGAGCGCCAGGCGCTCCGGGGCAAAGTTCTCTCTGATATACTGCGCGCAGTCCTCCGCCGTCAGCGAGCGGCTGAGGGCGAAGACGTCGAGGTAGCCGTAGCCGTTCATGGCCCCTTCCGTCAGCTGGCGGGCAAGCGTGCGGAAGGAGTCCAGATAGCGCAGGGAAAGGCCGTAGTCCGCGCGGCGGGCGTTCTCAAAGGCCGCGGCGTCCAGCCCGTTCTCGCTCACGCGGCGCACCTCGGCGTTGAAGCGCTCCAGCACGCGCCCGGGCTCCGCGCTCTCGCCGCCGAGCTCGAAATAGGCCGTGCCGCAGGTGCTCTCCTCGCCATAGCTGAAGTCCGCGCGCAGCAGCCCCTCGCCGTAGAGCGAGGTGTAGAGCCTGGACGAGCGTCCCACCAGGCAGCGCAGCGCCAGCTCGCACAAAAGCATCTGCCGCAGCTGCTCGCGCCCCTGCGGGCAGGGGAGCTTGCCGCCGATCAGGAATTGCGGGGCGGAGACGTCCATGAAGAGCTCCGCGCGCGCCGCGGCGGGCTCCGCCGCCTCCTCCGGTCCGAAGTCCGGCTGCGGGACGGGCATTTTCTCCGCCGGCAGGATGCGCAGGGCCGTTTCCGCCACGGCCTCCGGGTCCAGATCGCCCACGGCGCAGAGCACCATGTTGGACGGCGCATAGAAGGCCCGGTGGCAGTCGTAGAGCGTCTCCGGCGTGATCTCCGCTATGCTCTCCACCGTGCCGGCCACGCTGTCGCGTATGGGATTGTGCTCATAGAGCGCGCGCAGGAAGGCGTAATAGAGGGCGAAGTCCGGGCTGTCCTCGGTCATGCGTATCTCCTGGCCGATGATGCCCTGCTCCTTCTGCACGCTCTCCGCCGTGAAATAGGGCGTGCTTACAAAGCGGCAGAGCAGCTCGAGGTCGTCGAAAAATCCCTCCGTGCAGTCGAAGTGATAGGCCGTGATGCCGCTGGAGGTGAAGGCGTTGGCCCGCGCGCCGCGCTGTGAGAGCATGGCCAGGGCGTTGCCCTCCGGCAGGTCGAACATCTTGTGCTCCAGGAAATGCGCCACGCCGGCGGGCGTATCGACTTCCCGGCCGTCGAGCGTGAAGCGGCGCATGGCCCCGCCATATTTGGTGGCGAAGAAGGCAAGGCCCTTCGCATATCCCGGCCGCGGGCAGACGAGCACCTGCAGGCCGTTCGGCAGCACGGCGCTGTAGAGCGCCTCGCCGCTGTCGGGATAGTCACGCCTGGTCATCATCGCTCTTGCCCTCCCCCGCTTTGAGATAGTAAATGGCGTCGCAGTCCGTATTCTGCGCGATGCGCACCACGTCCTCGGCGGTGACGCCGTCGCAGGCGGCGGCGATGTCCTCCGGCGAGGCGTCCGAGCCCGCGATATTCATCGAGAGGTAGTGGCTCTCCAGCGCGAAGGGGTCGTCGCCCATGGAGGCGTAGCGGTTGCGGACGGAAAGGCGCGCGGCCTCCAGCTCCTCCGCCGTCACCTCGCCGCGCTTCATCGCCTCCAGCTGGGCGAAGATCTCGTCGCGCGCCGCGCCCAGCTTGTCGAAGGCCACGCCGCTGGAGACCAGCAGCAGGCCCTTCTGCCAGTCGAGGCCGGAGGAGGCGTAGTAGCAGAGCTGCAAGCGCTCGCGCACGTTCATGAAGAGCTTGCTCGTCACGCTGCCGCCGAAAACGGCGTTGAACACCAGCAGCGCGGGCACGTCCGGCTCTTCCATGCTCTCGCCCAGCCGCCAGCCCATGGCCAGCTTGCCCTGGGTGACGTCCATATGGTCCGTGAACTCGCGCGGGGCGCTCTCCATGGCGTTCATGCGCACGTCCGTGCCGATGTCCGCGTCGAGCTCGCCGCGAGGCAGGCCCGTGAGGGCCTCCGCGAGCGCGTCGGAGACGGCCTCAAAGCCCTCCGAGCCGCAGTAGAAGAGCTCGATGGGCGCGGCGGCCGTCAGCTCGCGCCAGCGGCGCGTGAGCTTCGTGTAGTGTATGGCCTCCGCCGACTCCTCGCTGCCCAGCGTGCCGGCGGCGACGGCCTCGCAGGGGCACATCAGCTGCACCAGGCGCTGCACGACGTAGGAGTCCTTGTCGTTTTTCTGCGCGCGGATGCGCTCGCAGAGCTTGTCGCGCTCGCTGTTCACATAGTCCGGCAGCAGCAGCCCGCCGCGCGTGTTGGGGCGCAGCAGCAGCTCGCCCAGCAGGGCGGACACCTGGCGCAGCAGCGACGCGCGCTCCGGCAGCAGGCGGTCCTCCGGGAAGGAGGAGAAGAAGCCGCTGCACTGCACCTCGCCCACGCGGCGCACGGCGCTCTCCGCCTGCGCGCCGTAGAGGGAATCCAGGCGCGAGGCGATGCTCTCCATGTCCGGCAGGCTCACCGTCCCGCGGCGCAGCACGCTGGGTATCAGCGCGTGCATGGAGGCCGTCTCCGCGTCCAGCTGGCTGAGCAGCGTGAGCGTCAGCGTCCCCGTTTTGAATTTCCCCGTGCGCAGGGCCGTCAGCCACACGCCGGGCAGCAGTTCTTCGCGCCTGTAGTCCATGCAGTTCCCCCCATCGGCCTTTCTGAAAAGCGATTATAGCACACTTATTTCAACAACGCATCAATTTTCTTCCCCCTTTGGTAAATTATTTGTGAACTGGTATCCGTGCTCCCGGCCGGCGGCGTCCGTCCACTTCGCCTCGAAGCCCCAGCCCGGCGGGACGCAGGGCGCAAAGCGCACCTCGCCGTTTTCCAGGCGCAGGCCCAGCAGTTCCTCCGCCGCGATGCGGAAGAGCCAGCCGGCCGAGCCGGTGTATCCCGTCCAGCCCGCCTCGCCGCAGCGCCCCGCGGCGGCGCAGATGTCCGCCGGCACGGCGTGGGGCTCCGCGCCGTATTTTTCATCGCCGCGCGGCAGCGCGCAGCGGATGACGCGCACAGCGTCCTGCGCGCGGCCGTTTTTCAGGCAGGCGAGCGCCAGCCACAGCGCGCCGTGCGTGTACTGCCCGCCGTTTTCGCGGAAGCCGGGGCCGTAGCCGTTGATATAGCCCGCGCTGTCCGCTCCGGGCGCGAAGGGCGGCGCAAAAAGCCGCGTGAGCGGCGCGTCCGGGTCGAAGAGCCGCGCGAGGGCGGCGTCGAGGGCGGCGTTCCGGCGCTCCGGCGGCACGGCGGCGCTCATGGCCGCCCAGGCCTGGGCGATGACGTCGATCTCACAGCCGCGGCTGCCGCGGCCGCCCAGGGGCGCGCCGTTGTCGTACCAGCCGCGGAGATACCACTCCCCGTCCCAGGCCGCGAGCGCGGCGCGCTCGCTCTCCTCCGCGAGCGAAACGAGCCCGCCGCGCTCCGCCTCCGGCAGCAGCGGCGCGAAGGCCCTCGCCGTGTGCGCGAAGAACCAGGCCAGCCACACGCTCTCGCCGCGTCCGCCGCTGCCCACGGCGTCAAAGCCGTCGTTCCAGTCGCCGTCGAGCATCAGCGGCAGGCCGTGCGCGCCCGTGCCGCGGGCTTTGTAGAGCGCAAAGGCGCGCCGGCAGTGCTCCAGCACGGTATACGTCTCCCCCGTGCGCTCCGGCTGCTCATAGCGACTGCGCTCCCGCCCGTCGAGGGGCCTCGAGCGCAGGAAGGGCGCTCTCTCCTGCAATATTGCCCGGTCGCCGGTTTTTTGCACATACTCCGCCGCGGCCCAGGGCAGCCACAGGTAGTCGTCCGAGCAGCGCGTGCGCACGCCGCGCGAGACGCCCTCCTGCGGGTGCCACCAGTGCATCACGTCGCCCTGCTCGTACTGGTGCGCGCAGGCGTCTATGATGCGCCCGCGCGCGAGCGCGGGGTCGATGAGTATGAGGTTGACGGCGTCCTGCAGCTGGTCGCGGAAGCCGTAGGCCCCGCCGCTCTGATAGAGCCCCGTGCGCCCCAGCAGGCGGCTGGCCAGCGCCTGATAGGCCGCCCAGCCGTTCACGAAGCGGTCCAGTCGCTCGCATGGCGTTTTCACCTGTACGCGGCGCAGCAGCGCGCGCCAGTGCGCGGCCGTGCGCCCCAGCTCCGCGCGGGCGCGCTCCAGGTCCGCCAGCTCTGCGGCGAGGCGCGCGTCCGTGGAGACGGCCACGGCCAGGTCGGCAGCGGCGAACTCCGCGGCGAAGCAGGGCAGCAGCCCCGCCCCCGCGCGGCCGTCCATCTCCCCGGCCAGTGCGGAGGCGAGGTCGCCCGTCCAGCCTGTGGGCGGCGCGGAAAAGGCCGCGCTCACGCCCGCCCCCTCCCAGCAGGGGGAGGCGGCGTGGAACGAGCCGTCTTCAAACTCCACCGTCACGCAGCGCGCGTCGCGCCCGTTTTCCGCCAGCGTCAGCGCCGTGCGCCAGGATATGCGCCCCGGCGCGCGCTCTATGAGCAGCACGCGGGCGTCCAGCCCCGGCGGCACGAAGGCCGTCACGGACGCGCCGCACTTTTCCCAGCGGGCGAAGCCGAAGCCGTAGGTGACGCGGCAGTTTTCCCCGTCCGCGTCCGCGAACAGGCTCAGCCGGCGGCCGTTCACCACCGTCTCCAGCGCTTCCGGCCCGCTGACGGCGAGGTCGTCGTTGACCCACTCGTTGATGCGGCGCAGCCGCGCGTTGTCCTGCCACATGCAGCCGAGGCCGCTGTCCGCCGCCAGATAGCCGAAGAGGCCGTTCGAGAGCACATGCGTCCAGCAGCGCGGCGGCAGCTTGCCGCACGTTTCAAAAACCAGCGAGCCGTCCGGCAGCCATTCGGCCTCCGGCATGGCCGTACTGTTCGTGCGGCGGCGCGGCAGGGGCGGGTATGCCCCCGGCGCGCGCCCCGCCCCCGGCGCGTATGGCGGCAGCAGCTCCGATGCGCCGTCCGCGGCCAGCGTATAATGCGCCGCGGCGGCGCGCTCGATCTCCGGCGCGGGGCGCTCGGCCGTGTGCACGCCCCCACGGGCGCCGGCCAGGCCCTCCAGCCCGCACGCGGCGAGCAGCTCGGACACGGCGCGCCCCAGCGGGCGCATATACTCCCCGCCGTCGGCGGTGATGAACACCAGGTCGCCCGTCAGGCCGCAGGCGCGCAGCAGGGCATGGCGGCGGATGAGCGCGAGCGCCGCGTCGCGCTGCTCGAGGGACTCGAAGCGCGCGCAGACGATGGGCTCGTCGCCGGAGACGCCGTATTGCCACAGCTCGCGCGCCGGGGGGACGTCCTGCGAGCGCGCGCGGGGGAAGGCGAGGGCGGAGGCGAGATCCATCGCCCCGGCGATGTCGCCCGCCCTGAAGCCGCCGCGCGCGGCCAGCTCGCCGGGGATGTCGGCAAAGCCCTCCGGCCCCATAGCGAGGGCGGCGCGGGCAGAGGCAAGGGCCGAGCGCCCGTCCGCGGCCAGGGATATGGCCAGGCGCAGCCGCCAGGCCTCCCCCGCCCCCGCTTCCACCGGCGCTGAGAGCGTGACGCGCGGGCGGTTCAGCCAGCCGAGGGGCTCGCCGTCCTCGTTCGCGCGCCAGGAGCACGCGCGGTCGGCGAGCGCGCAGAGGCAGAGGGCCGGCGCGTCCCCGCGCGGCAGGCGCGTTATGAGCAGCGCGCCCTCCTTCACTTCCGCGCGCATCCCCAGCCGCCAAAAGGCGGGATGGTTTACATAATCGTTGAGCCGCGCCAGCATGGGCACGAACTCCACGCGCAGCTCGCCCGCCAGTTCATCGCTGCGGAGCGTGAATTCGCGCAGTTCCGCCGTGTGCCCGGCGGCCACGGCGGCGAGGGCGCGCGTCCCCAAATCCTCCCCGCGGCCCGTGAAGGCGGCAAAAGCGCCCGTGAAAAGGTGCTCGAAGGCGAGGCCGCCCTCCGCGCCGGGCAGGGGCAGCAGGTCCATGGCCCGCCCGCCGCTGATGAAGCGGGCGGAGACGCCCGCCGGGCCGCGCAGGGCGTCCTGCGCGCCCAGATAGACGCCGTAGCCGGCGGAGGATGCAGTAGAGAGGCCGGTATCAGTTAACATAACATTGTACACGCCGTTCGACAGCAGGCAGACTTCGGGCCGGGCGGCGTCCGCGGCCGCGCCGCGGCGCTCACAGGCGTCCGCCGGGAGGCGGCCCGGTTTGGCCGGCGGCTCCTCCCCGCCCGGGCGCAGCGTGACGGCCCGGGCGCTGGTGCGCTCGGCCAGCAGCGGGGCAAAGGCCCTCATCTCCGGCGCGGACATGAAGCGGCGCGCCATCACGCCGTCCAGCAGGCAGTTGGCCGCCGCCGTGATGCTCATGCCCAGGTGGTGGGCCATCACGCAGCGCACGGCCCGCGGCCCGTCCGGGCAGCGCGCGGGCGTGAAGTCCACGGCTTCGCAGAGGCCGAATGGCCCCTCCGCGCCCAGAGCGGCGAAGCGGCGCAGGTTCTCAACGGCCTCCCGCGGGCAGACGCAGAGGGCGAGGTAGCTCGCGTAGGGCGCGGCGACGGTGTCCGCGCCCATGCCGCGCTTGAGGGCCAGCGCGGCGCAGCCGTGGGCCTTGTAGCGGTAGTTTTGCGCGCCGTCCAGGGCGTAAAAGGCGCTCTCCGACTCGCCCCAGGGCAGGCCGGGCAGCACGTCGCGCCGCTGGGCATAAATGCAGAAGCGCGCGCTTTCCCAGAGCGCGCCGCCCGGCGCGAGCGGCAGGAAGATCTCGGGCATCAGATATTCAAACATGGTGCCCGTCCAGCTGGCCATGCCCCGGCGCGGCCCGCAGCGGACCATGGCGCGGCTGAGCGCGCGCCAGTGGCGGCGCGTGACGAGGCCGCGGGCCACGGCGTAAAAGCCCGTCAGGCGCGCTTCGCTGCTCATCAGGTCGTAGAGCCCCTCGGAGAGCTCGCCGCGTTCGGCGTCGAAGCCGATGCGGAACAGCCGCCGGCGCCCGTCGAAGAGCGCGGCGAAGTCCATGCCCTCCGCCAGCGCCTGCGCCCGCTCCGCCAGGCCGCCGCGGCCGTATTCGCGCAGCCCGGCGGCCAGGGCCGTCAGGCAGGCGGCCAGGTTGCCGCTGTCCACGGTGGAGACGTAGCGCGGCGCGAGCGGCGCGAGCGCCCTGATGTCGTACCAGTTATAAAGGTGCCCGCGCCACTTGGGCAGGCCCTCGAGCGTGCCGAGCATGTTTTTGATGAGCGAAAGGGCGTTTTCCGGCTCCTCCACGCCGAGGTCGGCGGCGGCCAGGGCGGAGACGAGGGCAAGGCCGATGTTCGTCGGCGAGGTGCGCTCCGCCGCGCCCACGGGCGGCTGCTGCTGGACGTTGTCCGGCGGCAGATAGCCGTATTCCGGGCGGCAATAAGCGGAAAAATAGCCCCACATCTTCTTCACCTCCCCCAGCAGGAAGGCGCGGCCGTCCTCGTCGAGCGCCTCCGCGCGCAGCGGCCCGCCGGCGAGGTATCTGCCCACCGCCGGCCCGACGAGCCAGAGGGCGCACACGCCGGCCGTGGGCGAGAAGGGCGCGGCGGCCAGCGCGGCCGCGCCCAGCAGGCACTGCGGCCACATGGCGCGCACGTGCGCGGCAAAGGTGCCGGAGGCGCTCTCGCCCTGGGCGGCGGTCTGCCATTGAAGCAGGTCTTTTTTTGTCACGAAGCTGCGCCAGAGGGCGGTGGCTGCCGCGCCGGTACAGACGGCGGCCTCCGCCGGCAGCAGCAGCGCCTTTACGCCGGCGCGCAGCAGCTCCCCCGCCGCGCCGCGGTGGGAGAGCGTCTCGCCCCGTCC
>DVOV01000119.1 GCA_018713375.1 Candidatus Scatomorpha stercorigallinarum
TCCCCGGACAACGCGGCCGCGGAGGGGTTCTTCGGGCGTCTCAAGCAGGAGTTCTTCCACGGGCGCGACTTCGCCGGCGTCACCATCAAGGGGTTCATCGAACGACTGGACGCATACATGACCTGGTACCGGGACGAGAGGATCAAACTCACGTTCGGCACCAGCATCGCCAAACGAAGACGTGAGCTCGGACTCATGGCATAATCAAAGAGATGTCCAGCGCCACCACAGCCCGGGTGACGGCGGCGTCCGCCCGGCCGGCCAGGTGCCCGACGTTGTCAAAATCCATTTTCAGCTCCACCGGCGCGTGCATTGCGAGTGCGTTGAATACGTCTCTCACTGTCATGATATCTTCCTCCTTATCTCCAGCAGCCGCCCGAGCTCTGCCTGGACGCCGCTTGTATCCCGCTCTTCGGCGGCGCTTTCCATGCCATTGAGCGCCCTCTTAACGCGCGATATGCGCACGTCCAGCCATTCGCCCAGCAGCGGGTCGCCGGACGCGAACAGGGCCTCTTCCGCCGATGTGTAGCCTCCCTCGCCGCCGGAGGCCAGCAGCGCCAGATAGAGCCGCCCGCCTTCACGCGAGAGCAGCGCGCTGCGCAGGGCATAGGCGTTTTCCGCCAGCCAGCGGCACAGCTCACTTATTTTCGACTGCGGCTGCAAAATGAGCCTTGCCCCGCCACTTGTCCAGGGCGCGCGCTGCAAAATTCCGGCGATGGTCTCCCCGCCCATACCGGCGACGGCCACCGTGTCCGCCTTCTCGGCTCCGGGATAGTCCAGCCCGTCGCAGAGCTCAAAGCGTATACGGCCCGCCAGGCCGCAGCCGGCCGCGTTCCGGCGCGCTGTGGACAGCGGTCCCGGGCGCAGGTCGCTGGCCACGGCCGTCTGGGCTAAGCCGTGAGTGAGCATATATATTGATAGCAGCCCATGGTCGCAGCCCACGTCCGCCAGTATGCGCGCGCCGGCGGCCATGCGCGCGACCACCGCCAGCCGCGGGCTCAGCTCGCTGTTCAACTCAAACCCCTCCAAACTTACAAAACCCCCGCGCAGCCGTCAAGGCCGCGCGGGGGCCGTGAAAAATGCCGTCAGGCCTGGGCCTCTTTATACTTGGCCAGGTAGTCGTTCAGATAGGTCAGGAACTGGTCGGGGTCCACGGCGTGGGCGTAGCAGGCCTCTTCGAGCGTCTCGCCGCTGGAGAGGGCGCAGCCCAGGCAGTGCATGCCGATGCTCTGGAAAACGGGCATGGCCTCCGGCGCGTTCTCAAGGATCTCGGAAATCATGGTGGTCTTGGTGATCTCGAACATGTTGTACCTCCAAAAATGCGATATCAAAAAAACAGCCGGGGCGCATGGCGTCCCGGCCGTTTAGTTGCCTCAGGCGTTGCTCTGCTGCTCGCGGATCTTGGCGAAGCACTCGCTGCAGTAGACGGGACGGTCGGTCTTGGGCTCGAAAGGAACCCTCGCCTCGCCGCCGCACATGGCGCAAACAGCGGTGAAATACTCGCGGGGGCCGCGGGCGGCGTTCTTGCGGGCGTCACGGCAGGCTTTGCAGCGCTGGGGCTCGTTCTGGAAGCCGCGCTCAGCGTAAAACTCCTGCTCGCCGGCAGTGAACACGAATTCCTTTCCACACTCTTTGCATACAAGGACTTTGTCTTCAAACATTTTGATTTTACCCTCTCTTTTGCTGATCTTGCCTTTCGGCTATATGCGTTCAGCTCCTGCTGAAATCGCCCAGGAATGGATGTCTCGCCAGTTTGCGGCGAATGCGCTGCACGGCGTTGTCAACGGCCTTTTCCGTACGGTGTGTAGCTGCGGCGATCTGCCGGTAGCTCAAGCCGTCCAGATAGTTAAAAAGCACCTCGGTTTCAAATTCTGACAAGCACCGTGAAAACGTGGAATAAAACTCTCTTTCGCTCTCTCTGGCAAGGACCTGTTCCTCAGGTACGCGCCTGAACGCTTCAGGCTGGGACGCATTGCCGACGGTTGATTCTTCTGAGAGGATGATGTATTCCAGTGAGACCCCGTCATTCAACGGGCCGTGCTTTTTGCGCGAGGCGGAGCGGACCGCCTCCGTGATGCGGTTTCGTATACAGACCTCCGCATATGTGCGGAAAGCCGTCCCGCCCTCCGTGCCGAACCGGCGTATGGCGGAGAGCAACCCAAGCATCCCTTCCTGCATGAGATCCTCGCTGTCTCCCCCGGCCAGAAAATACGGGCGGGCGCATATGCGCACGAGCCGCGCATAGCGGTCGATGAGCGCCGCCTCTGCCGCCTCGTTTCCTTCTGCGGCCAGGTGCTGGAGCTCATTGTCAGATAAGTTGTCGTATTCAGTCATTCAAATGCTCAGGCTCAAAACTGATTATATTACAAACTAATGGAAAGTCAAGATAAAAAATCGCCACGCCAACGGAAAAGCGCGATTTGTTCAATATCCTGCGCCCTCCTGCGGCAGATCAGAGCTCAAGCTGCTCCTGGCCGTGATATTCCAGCCCCAGATGTTCATAGGCCTTGCGCGTGACGCAGCGCCCACGCGGCGTGCGCGTCAGGTAGCCCTGCTGCAAAAGATAGGGCTCATAGACATCCTCCAGCGTGACGGCCTCCTCATTGATGGTGGCTGCCAGCGTTTCCAGCCCCACCGGGCCGCCGTTGTAGAACTCGATGATGCTGCGCAGCATGCGCCGGTCTACGGCGTCCAGACCCTGGGCGTCCACTTCCAGGCGCAGCAGGGCCTCGTTGGCCACCTCGCGGGTGATGACGCCGCCGGCCCGCACCTGCGCGTAGTCGCGGACGCGCCGGAGCATCCTGTTGGCTATGCGCGGCGTCCCCCGCGAACGGGAGGCGATCTCCGCCGCACCGTCCGGCTCGATGGCTACACCAAGTATGCCCGCGCTGCGCGCGACGATGCGCCCCAGCTCCTCGGGCGTGTAGAGCTCAAGCCTCAGCGTGACGCCAAAGCGGTCGCGCAACGGCGCTGTCAGCTGCCCGGAGCGCGTGGTCGCGCCGATGAGCGTGAAATGCGGCAGGTCGAGCCTGATGGAGTTCGCCGAAGGGCCCTTGCCGATGATGATGTCGATGGCGTAGTCCTCCATGGCGGGATACAGTATCTCCTCCACCGCCCGGTCAAGGCGGTGTATCTCGTCCACGAAGAGTATGTCGTTTTCCTGCAGGTTGGTCAACAGCGCGGCCAGGTCGCCCGCTTTTTCTATGGACGGCCCGGAGGTGATGCGCATGTTCACGCCCATCTCGTTGGCGATGACCGCGGCCAGCGTCGTCTTGCCAAGGCCCGGGGGGCCGTGCAGCAGCACGTGGTCAAGCGATTCGCCGCGCATCTTGGCGGCTTCAATGAAAATGCGCAGGTTGTCTTTGGCCTTCTCCTGGCCGATGTATTCGTCCAGCGTCTTCGGGCGCAGGGACACTTCACCCGCGTCCTCGGGCAATATCGTCGCGGAGGTGATGATCTCCTCCCCTGCGTCGCCGGAAAAACTGATGCTCACTTGACCCACCTCACTTCATCATGCTCCTCAGGGCGGCTTTGATGATGTCCTCCACGCTCATGTCGTCCGTTTCCAGCTTTCGCAGCGCGGCGCTGATCTCCGCCGGGCCGTAGCCGAGCACGCCCAGGGCCGCGGCAGCGTCGGCCAGCTTGCCCTCCGGCCCGGCGGCGCCGGGAGCTCCAGCAGGGGCCGGGGCGGGCAGCCCCACGGCAGCGTTCTCCTTGGCCAGCTTGTCCTTCAGCTCAAGTATCACGCGCTGGGCGATCTTTTTTCCGATGCCCGGCGCCACGGTCAGCGCGCGCTCGTCGCCGTTGATGACGGCCATCGCCAGTGTCTCCGGTGTGGATGAGGAGAGTATGCTCAGCGCCGCCTTGGGCCCCACGCCTGAGACGCCGACAAGCATATCGAAACACTTCTTCTCGCTTTTCCCGTAGAAGCCGTAGAGCTCGAAGCTGTCCTCGCGTATGGATTCGCTCACATAGAGCTTGGCCCGCTCGCCCACATTCAGGCAGGCGAGCGTGTTGAGGCTGACATTGAGCAGATAGCCCACGCCGCCGCAGTCGATGACGGCGACATAGGGCTCCAGCTCAGAGACGATGCCGCTTATATGGTAGTACATTTGTTTACCTCCGTCTGCCTGCCTATGAGCGAGGTGGCGCTGCGCGCGTGGCAGAGCGCGATGGCCACGGCGTCCGCCGCGTCGTCCGGCTTGGGTGCGGCTTTCATGTTCAGTATGCGCCGCACCATGTCGATGACCTGCCGCTTTTCCGCGCGGCCGTAGCCCACCACGGCCTGCTTCACCTGCAGCGGCGTGTACTCATAGAGCGGCACTCCCGCGTGGAAGCAGGCCAGGAGTATCACGCCCCTGCCCTGCGCCACGGAAATGCCCGTCGTGATGTTCGTGTTGAAAAAAAGCTCCTCCACCGCCGCCGCGTCGGGCCGGAACGTGCTGATGAGTTCGCCCATGTCGCTGTATATCCGGTCCAGCCGCGAAGAGAGCGGCGTACCCGCCGGCGTGGTGATGACGCCGCAGCGGACAAAGCTCTGTTTTGGCCCGTTGGAATCCACGATGCCGAAACCCACAGTGGCGATGCCGGGGTCAATGCCCATGATACGCAAAACCCTGCCTCCCCGCCATGCTCACAGCGAACGCAGCAGTTCGCCGAACTGCGCCCAGGACTCCACCGTCAGGTGTTCGCAGCGCGGCTCGTGCCCCGCCGGTTTTTTGTATGTACAGCGTATGGGCACGTGGAACCATACGGGGAATATCCCCGCGTTCGCCGCACCCTCGATGTCGCAGACGACGTCGTCGCCGGTGAACCAGCAGTCTCCCGCGTCCAGCCCCGCCAGCGCCAGCGCGCGCTCGAAAATATGCCGCGACGGCTTGCGGTAAACGCTCTCGCTGGAGGCGAGGATAAACTCGAAAAGGCCGATGTGCCGCGGCAGGATCTCGCGTATGCGCTCTGTGAGCGCATGGCCGGAAAACGACAGGTTGCTGATGATGGCCATGCGGATGCCAAGCTTCGCGCAGAGCTCCAGGAACGCCTCCACCCCCTCCATAGGGTAGATGGGCTCGGTCGCGCGCCAGCGCTCGAGCTCGACTTCCTCCGGCGGCATACCGAAGCGCAGGCGCAGCGTGTCATAGATACAGGCGTCCAGCTTCAGCCCGTCCGTCTCCAGGTCGAGCGGCCGCAGCTTGGCGAAAAGCTCCGCGTAGAGCCGCTGGGAATACTCGTGCAGGGCCTCCCCCGTCACGCCCAGCGGGTTTTCAGCCGCCAGCTCGATAACGCGCCGGTGCCCGCGCAGGTAGTCCTGCACGGGCTCCAGGGCCAGCGTATGGCCGTAGTCGAAAAGTATCATTTTCGGCCTTTGCATGTTTTCCTCCGTAAGCACCGCGCTCAGGCGGCCTCTTCCCCGCCATCATAGGCGAAGTCCAGCTCCGGGGCGCCGTAGAACTCGTACAGCGCGTCGAGCCCGGCGGCCATGTCGGCGTACACCTCGTTGGTGATGAAGTTCCAGGGCTCGCCGCTCTCATAGGAGTCGAGCGCCGAATGCAGGTCCACCATGCGGTAGTGCCAGCCGTAGTCGTTGATGTCGTAATCATAGAGGTCGGCCATGAAGATGGGCCGGTAGGAGACGCCCTCGATCCAGGCCTCGCCCGTGTCCGTGTCCTTCATCAGCTGGATGTTGAGGATGGAGGAAATGTCGGTATAGGCGTCGTTCTGGCAGGAGAGGAAATTGCCCAGCGAGTAGCAGATAAAGCCCGTGCGCCGCTCGCCGCTGCTGTCGATGACCTCGCGCAGTTCCATGGGCTGCGGCACGCGGCATTTGCCGCCGATGATGATGTCCGCGCCGTTCTCAAAGAGGAAATCGGCGATCTCCTGCTGCTGGGTGTTGGGCTGGGTGGCGAATTCGTCGCCCCAGCTCATGAATACGAACACGATGTCCGCGGCCTCGCACGCGGCCGCCAGGTCGCTCTGCATGAGCTCATAGTCCACGTCCAGCCCGTCGCCCAGGTAGTCCGCAGTGCAGATGCTCACTGCGTATTCAAAGCCGGCCACAGGGATGTCGTTCGTATCGCAGGTGTAGGAGAGGAAAGCCACGGAGACGCCGCCCACATCGGCGACGGTGTAGTTGCCCGCGGCGCGGGCCTCCTCGCTGCTGTAGGTGCCGACGTGGCTGAGCCCGGCGGACTCCAGCGCGCCAAGCGTGGCGTCAATGCCGTCCTTATAGGAGTCCACCGCGTGGCTGGTGCCGGTATTTACCAGGTCGAAGCCCACGCCGGCGATTGAAGACGCCAGCGAGGCCGGCGACTTGAACAGCGGATAGGCCGTATACGGCCCCGAGCCGGAGAGCGTGGTGACCAGCGAGCAGACGGCATAGTCAGCCCCGGAGATATACTGCCCGAGGATGCCGAAAATTGGCGTGTAGTCATATCCGTCCGCCGTCTGCGCCTCGGCGTTGAGGCCCGTGTGCATGACGATGTCGCCGCCCACGGCCAGCGTGGAGCTGATGGTGTTTACGTGCTCCGGAGTGGGCGTGGAAGCCGGCGTGACGGTGTTGTCGGCGCTGGGCTCGGCGGTCTCGGGAGCCGGCGTTTCGCTCTCTGCGGGCACATCCTGCCCGGAGCGCGCCACGGCGGCGATGATGATGGCGCCGACGACGAGCACGATGACCGCCGCCAGGGCGATGAGCAATATCTTCAGCTTTTTGTTCATGACAACGTTCCTTTGCGAAGGTGATACTTGATGATAGCACATCCCACCCGAAAATGCAAATCCTCTACGCAGTGCGGTTGAAATATCGCCCGCGCCGTGATAGGATATCGACATGGAAATTTTGAAGAAAAATGACATATATGAGTGCGAAGTCAGCGGCTCCACCTCGGAGGGCCACGGCGTCTGCCGCATAGCCGGGCGCGCCGTTTTTGTTCCTCGCGCCCTGCCAGGCGAGCTCTGGCGCGTGCGCGCCGTCAAGGTCACGGCCGGCGTGGCATATGGCCGCGGCGAGGAGCTGCTGCGCCCCTCCCCCGACCGCTGCGAGCCGGCCTGCCCGGCCTATGGCCGCTGCGGCGGCTGCTCGATGATGCACATGAGCTACGAAGCGGAGCTGAGGATGAAGCTCGCGCGGGTGAACGACGCCCTGCGCCGCATAGGCGGCCTCGATGTCGAGGCGGGCGCCATCCTTCCCGCGGCAGAGCCGCTGAGATACCGCAACAAGGCCATTTTCGCCATCGCCGGCACGCCGGACGGCCCCGCTTTCGGCTTTTACCGCCGCGGCAGCCACGACCTGGTGCCCGTGACGGACTGCTTGCTGCAGCCGGGCGAGGCCTCCGCCTGCGCCGCTGCCGTCTGCGGCTTCATGCGCGAACACGCTATCCCCGCTTACGACCCCGCGAGCGGCCGCGGCGCGGTGCGCCATGTGTTCGTGCGGCGCGCGCGGGATGGCCGCGCCGTCTGCTGCGTGGTCTCCGCCTCCGGGTTGGGGGCGGCCACCGCAGAACTGCCGGCATATCTGCGCTCGCGCTGCCCCTCGCTCACGGGCGTTGTGCTGAATATCAACCGCAGCCGCGGCAATACGGTCCTTGCCGGGGACTTCTATACGCTCTGGGGCCAGGCCGAGCTGCGGGACACGCTCTGCGGCTTCAGTTTTGACCTCTCGCCGCAGTCATTCTTCCAGATAAACCCGCCTCAGGCGGAAAAGCTCTACGACATTGCGGTGGCCTATGCCGCCCCGCCGGGCACAGGTACTGTGCTTGACCTTTACTGCGGCGCGGGCACCATCAGCCTCTGCCTTGCGCGCGGCGCACAGCGCGTCATCGGCGCGGAGATCGTGCCGGAGGCGGTGGAAAACTCCCGTGCAAACGCCGCCGCCAACGGCGTGAAGAATGCCGAGTTCATCTGCGCGGATGCCGGCGAGGCCGCCGCCGAGTTCGCGCGCCGCGGCCTGCGGCCGGAGGCGGTGACGGTAGATCCCCCGCGCAAGGGCATGAGCCGCGAGGCCGTGCTCGCCGTGTGCTCGATGTCGCCGCAGCGCATAGCCTACGTCTCCTGCGACCCCGCAACCCTCGCCCGCGACCTCGCCGTCTTCGCTCAGAATGGCTATACTCCCATATCCGCCACCGCCGTGGACATGTTCCCACGTACGGAACACGTGGAGACGGTAATGCTTTTGTGCCAACAAAAACCGGATGACCACATATATGTTGAGCTTGACTTGGATGAACTGGACGCCACGTCGGCTGAGACTAAGGCAACTTATCAGGAAAT
>DVOV01000120.1 GCA_018713375.1 Candidatus Scatomorpha stercorigallinarum
GTGCCGTCCACCACGGCGTCGTGGTTCGAGTCGTTGTTGTAGCCGCCCTGGCCGGGCCAGCCGCTGAAGTGCGGCATCTCCGCCCCGTCATAGTTCGGCGTCGCGTACTCAAGCTGGTCCACGTAAATGGCGAGTATCTTGCCCTCGCCGTCAAACACGACGTTGGCGAACACCTGGTTGATGCTGTATACCGGCGTGCCGGTGTCGTCGGAGCCGGGGCCCATGCGCACGGTGTTCGAAAGGCCGAAGCCCTGGTACGCCTCGGCAGCGACCTGGGCCTCCTGAGTCGGCCGAGGGGTGGCCTCCGGCTCGGGCTCGGAGCTGCCGCCGCCCGCGAGGGCGTTCTTGACGGCGTTGATTATGCCGTTGCTGGTATAGGTCGCGCCGGAGACGACGTCCACGTCCGGCGAGTTCGCCGCGACGATGGCCGCCGGGATCTGCTCAAGCGCGCCGCCCGCTATCTCGATGGTCTCGCTGTTGGAGATGACCTCGACGGCGGTGATGGTGTCGCCGTCCATGGTGACGGCCACGGTGATGGGGCCTATGAAGCCGTCGGCCGTGCCGGTGAGCGCACCGCTGCCGCCGCCCGCGCTGTCAAGCGCGTTCTTGACGGCGTTGATTATGCCGTTGCTGGTATAGGTCGCGCCGGAGACGACGTCCACATCCGGCGAGTTAGCCGCAACGATGGCCGCCGGGATCTGCTCAAGCGCAGTGCCGGCTATCTCAGGCGTCTCGCTGTTGGAGACTATCTCCACGGCGGTGATCTTGTCGCCATCCATGGTGACGGAGACGGTGATGGGACCGCCGAAGCCGTTGGCCGTACCGGTGAGCGGGCCGCCCGCCGCACCGGACTCCTGCACGTACTTGCTCGCCGCGTTCACGCAGGCGACGACGGCGGAGGAGCTGATGGTGGCGCCCGTCACGGCGTCGATGTTGCTGTTGACGGCCAGGTCGCCCTTGGAGTTCATGAGGCCCACGAGGAAGAAGAGATCGTCCTGCACTCCGAGGCCGAGGCCGTAGGTGTCGTGGATGTCGCGCACGGTGTAGCCCTTGACGACGCCCTCGTTGTCCACGGCGACGAGGAGCTTTATCTCATCCACGTAGCCGTTCGCGGTCATCGCCAGGACGTAGCCGCCCTCGCCCTTATAGACGTTCGTGATCTTGGAATCGGTACCCTTGTACTCTATCTCCTCGAACTCACCGCCGCCGGGCAGGAGGTAGGAGATCATCTCGCCGAGCTCTTTCTCGGCGTTTGCCGCTGCTGTGCCTGCGAGGCCGGCGCCTGCCGCCGCGAGTATGACGGCGCAGGCCAGTATCACGGCGACGGGGACAAGTAGTTTCTTACTCATTTCCCGGCACCCCCTTTCACGCCGAAGCGCTTCACGGGCACGGCCTTGTCAAGCGCCCAGGCGCAGGCGTTCATGATGAGGATAGCGTAAGTCACGCCCTCCGGGAAGAGCCCGAAGTAGCGGAAGATGACGGTCAGCACGCCGCAGCCTACGCCGTAGACCAGCTGGGCCGCAGGCATGGCGGGGCTCGTGACGTAGTCGGTGGCCATGAAGATGGCGCCGAGCATGACGCCGCCGCCCATGACGCTGTAGAGCATCCAGAGCATGGGGTCGTCGCCCTTGCTGAACACCAGCGTGAGGACGGCCACCGCGCCTATGTACGCGGCGGGGATGCGCCAGCTGATGACCCTGCGGTAGAGCAGGTAAGCCAGGCCTATGAGCAGCGCCAGGGTGCAGACCTCGCCTATGCAGCCGCCGATCTTGCCGAGGAACATATCCAGGAGGCTCGCATCGGGCAGGGCCGGGCGGGCCATGGTCTGCAGCGGGGTGCTCGATGAGACGATGTCCACGGCTCCGAAGTTCAGGGCGGAGACGCTCTCGGTCGTGTACCTGGTGATGGTCGCGGGCCAGAAGAGCATTATGAGCGCCCTGCCGCCGAGGGCCGGGTTAAAGACGTTCTGGCCCAGGCCGCCGATGAGGCCCTTCACGACGATTATCGCAAAGGCGTCGCCCACGAGGACGACCCAGTAGGGGCAGCTCGCAGGCAGGGAGAAGGCCAGCAGCACGCCGGTGACAACAGCGGAAAGGTCGCCCACCGTGGGCTTTTTCCGCATGACAAGGTTCACCAGCAGCTCGGCCACAACGCAGCCCGCCGCCGAGATGACGGTCAGGACCAGGGCGCGCAGGCCGAAGAGCACGACCCCGGCTATGAGCGCGGGTACGAGGGCTATGAGCACGTCCAGCATGGTCCGCTGCGTCGTGTTGCCGCTGCGGATGTGGGGTGCGGAGGTCACGGTCAGGTTCATTACCTCTTTCCCTCCTTCAGCAGTTTCTTGCCCGCCTTGAAGGTCTCGACAAGGGGCAGGCAGCAGGGGCATACGTAGGCGCAGCAGCCGCACTCCATGCAGTCCTCAAGGTTGAGGCGCCCGAGTTCCTCCTTGTCGCCGCAGTTCACGTAGCGGTAGAGGTTCAGGGGCTGCAGGCCCATGGGGCAGGCGTCCATGCACTTGCCGCAGCGGATGCAGGCGGGGTCCTCCGCCGCAGGGGCGGGGTCGGTCAGGCAGAGCAGGGCGTTCGTGCCCTTGACGACGGGGACGGCCAGGTTCCCCTGCGCCACGCCCATCATCGGGCCGCCGCAGACGACCTTGCAGGTCTCCTCCTTCACGCCGCCGGCAAAGTCGAGCACCTGCTCTATGGGCGTGCCGACGCGGACTATGACGTTCTTCGGCTCATTCGCGCCCTCGCCGGTGACGGTGACGACCTTCTCCGTGATGGGCAGGCCCTCGTATACGGCGCGGCAGATGGAGTAGACAGTCGTAACGTTGAACAGCGCGCCGGTCCTCGCGCCGGGGGCGACTTCCTTGCCGGTGACAGCGAGGATGAGCTGCTTTTTCGCGCCCTGGGGATAGCGCGTGGGCAGCGCGCGGATCTCGATATCCTCCTGGCCCTCGGCCTTGGCGCGCAGGGCCTCGATGGCCTCGGGCTTGTTGTCCTCGACGGCGATGACGGTGTGCTTCGCGCCGATGACGTCGGCCAGTATCCGGGCGCCCAGGATGACCTTTTCAGGCCAGGTGCACATCACCATATCGTCGGAGGTGATGTAGGGCTCGCACTCGCAGGCGTTTATGAGCAGGGTCTCGGTTTTGCCCGCGGTGGAGAGTATCTTGGAGTTCGTGGGGTAGGCCGCGCCGCCCATGCCGCAGATGCCCGCCTCGCGGACTATGGCGGCGAGCTCCGCGGGGCTCAGGCCCTTGTGGCTGGCGCGGGGCTTTATGGCGGGGTCGGGCGTGTCCTTGCCGTCGCTGTCGATAACGACGCAGACGGCCTGCCTGCCGCCGGGGATGGGCAGCTGCTCCACAGCCGCCACGGTGCCGGACACCGAGGCGTGCACCGGGGAACACACGCCCTCGCCGTCGCCTATCTTCTGACCCAGCTTCACCGTGTCGCCCACTTTGACCAGAGGGGAGCAGGGCGCGCCGATGTGCTGGGACATGGGTATGATCACCCTGGAAGGCGCCGGCATCGGGACAGGAGCTCCGCCCCGCGACAGCGCCTTGCCGTCGTTGGGATGGATTCCGCCCCTGAAAAGCTGCTTCATACTTTCACCTCTCTACTCTTATTTCACATTTTCACTCTTTTATATAGTCGGAAAAGCCCGGGCTGTACAGCAGCTGCCCGTCGGCCGCGACCCAGAGGGCCTCGGCCCCGAACTCGTCCAGCAGCGCCTGGCCCTCGTCCTGCGTCATGGTGAAGAGGCTGGTCGAGAGCGCGTCGGCAAGGCCGGAGTCCTCGCAGACCACCGTCACCGCGCGCCACAGCGTCGCGGGATACAGCGTCTCGGGATCTATGATATGGTGGTACTTCACGCCGTCCACATAGTAGTAGCGCTGGTAGTCCCCGCTCGTCACGACGGAGCCCTCGCTGGCCCATAGCGTGTGGAGGTAGTCCTCCGCGCCCCCGTCGGGGTCCTGCACGCCCACGACCCAGGCCTCGCCGTCTGGCTTCGGCCCCGTGGCGCGCACGTTGCCGCCCACGCTCACCAGGTAGCCCGAGGGCAGCTCTTTGCAGACCTGCTCCGTCGCATAGCCCTTCGCGACCGCGCCGACGTCGAGTCTCGTCTCGGCGTCCGTGATCTGCACCGTGCCCTCCTCGGCGTCTATTATGACCGCGGAGAAATCACAGTGCTTCGCCGCCTCCAGGAGCGCGGCGGCATCGGGAAGCTCGCCTTCCTCCGAGTATTCGCCGGCCTCCCTCGCGTCGTGCCAGAGCTTCAGCACGCCGCCCATCGCGGCGTCGAGCTTTCCGCCCGTCTTTTCATACATCTCGCGGCAGAACAGCAGGAGGTCTATTATCCTCCCGTCCACCTCTACGGGCTCGCCGCCCGCCGCATCGTTTATCGTCTTTATGTTGTTTATGCCCTCGTAGTCGTTGTAGATGTCATAGAGCTCGTGATATTCCTTCAGCCCCGCCTTGACGCTCTCTGCGACGGCGGTGAACTCCTCCTCGCTTTCGGCGTAACCCACGACGGTGGTGAGCGTGTCGAAGAGGTCGAGGAAGGTGGCGGTGTATCTCGTGAGCTCCGGCGCCGCCGTCTCAGACGGCTGCCCCACGTCGATCACCTGAGTCGTGGAGCAGCCGGTGAGCATCAGCAGCGCCAGCGAGAGCGCCGCGAGGCGCGGCAGGAACCTCCCGCGCCGCGCCCGCGGTCTTCTCAGCCTGAGCATGGATTTACTTTATGACCGCGATGAAGTCAACGACGTTCATGGTGCAGCCGGAGGTGATGTCGGCGGAGGTCGGGTGGCCGTTCTCATCGACGGCGACGCCGGCTATGTCGGCCGGGGTCTTGCCGGTGGCGTAGGCGGCGAAGGACCAGGCCTGCTCATCCCACTCCGCGCCGATGGGGCTGGCCTTGCGCATGTCGTAGGCGTCGTCCAGGACGAGCTTGGAATCGTAGGAAGTGCCGACCTCGGAGGCGATCTCGCCCGCCGCGGTGACGGCTATCTTGGCCTGCACGCAGTCGAGGTAGCAGCTGGTGATGACGCCGGAGGCGTCGAGGGTGTAGGCGCCCACGGTGACGTCGGCCTGAGCGTTGCCGTCGCCGTCGGCGGAGGCGGCCTTGGAGCTGTCGGAGACGATGGCGTTGCAGTTCATGTACAGGGTGTCGTCCACGCCCGCGCCGAGGACCTTCGCGTTCGCAACGGCGTTCTCGACAGCGGTGAGGATCTCGGCTATGTTCATGGTGCAGCCGGTGGTGATGTCGGCGTCGGTGGGCTTGCCGCCGTCGTCGATGGCTATGCCCTTGACCTCGTCGAGGGTCTTGCCGGTGACGTAGTCGGCCAGGAAGTTGGCCTGCTCATCCCACTCCGCGCCGATGGGGCTAGCCTTGCGCATGTCGTAGGCGTCGTCCAGGACGATCTTGGAATCGAACGCGGTGTCCGCGGCGGTGAGTATCTCGCCCGTGGCGGAGACGGCTATCTTGGTCTGCACACAGTCGATAAGGCAGTCTTTGATGACGCCGTCGCCGTCAACGAGGACGGCAGCGAAGGTGGTGTCGGCCTGGGCCAGGCCGTCGGCGTCGGCGGAGGCGGCCTTGGAGCTGCTGGACACGACGGAGACTATGGCAAGGCCGGTCTTGAGCTGGCCCTCGGGCAGCGGGGTATCGTCAACCACGGGAGCCGCAGTGTTTTCGGCAGCAGGCTCGGTGGCCTCAGGGGTGGCCTCAGGGGTGGTCTCGGGCGTGGCTTCGGCGTCGTCGCCCATGTTCACGATGATGGTGGTCTGACCGCAGCCGGCCATAAGGCCAAGGCAGAGTATCGCGGCAAGAACGATTGCAAGAAGTTTCTTCATTTTTTTACCTCCCAAATGGATGGTTTTATATCTGCTCGCCCAGCTGGCGTGGGCGTAAACAGCTCTGTGGGGCCCGGGATTAGTCAAAATTATAACAATTGAAATATAAATTTGCGCGGCCGCGGCTAATGTATTCGTT
>DVOV01000121.1 GCA_018713375.1 Candidatus Scatomorpha stercorigallinarum
GCTGCCTTGAGGCCGTATTTCTTGCGCTCCTTCATGCGCGGGTCGCGGGTGAGGTAGCCGGCGGCCTTCAGGGGCGCGCGGAAGCTCTCATCGACGGCCAGCAGGGCGCGGGCGATACCGTGGCGGATGGCGCCGGCCTGGCCGGTGACGCCGCCGCCGGTGACGGTGGCCTCGATATCGACCTTGCCGACGGTGCCGGTGGTGACCAGCGGCTGGCGGACTATCAGCTTGAGGGTCTCCAGGCCGAAGTAGTCGTCTATGTCGCGGCCGTTGATGGTGATGGCGCCGGTCCCGCCGGGGAAGAGATGCACGCGGGCGACGGAGGACTTCCTGCGGCCGGTGCCGTACATATAGGCCTTCTTGCTCTTATAGGTAGCCATTATTCTTTACCTCCTTAGCGGTCCCAGACTTCGGGCTTCTGGGCGGCGTGGGTGTGCTCGGCGCCGCGGAAAACGCGCAGGCGGTTGAGCTGCCAGTTGGCGATGGTGTTCTTCTGCAGCATGCCGCGGACGGCGAGGCGCATGGCCAGCTCGGGCTTGAGCTTCATCAGGCGGTCGTAGCGGGTCCCGTGCAGGCCGCCGGGATAGCCGGAATGGGTGCGGTAGTACTTCTGCTCGAGCTTCTTGCCGGTGAGGACGGCCTTCTCGGCGTTGATGACTATGACATAGTCGCCGCAGTCGACGTGCGGGGTGTAATCGACCTTCAGCTTGCCGCGGAGCAGGTCGGCCGCAAGAGCGGCGGTCTTGCCCAGGGGCTTGCCGGCAGCATCAATAACGTACCACTTGCGCGTGACCGTCTCCTTGTTCAGCATGGTAGTGGACATCTTTTTGCCTCCAGTATATTGATAAATATTTTGACAAAATGCCTGGCGCGCAATAGAATGTATCTCAAGCGCGCCTTATTTTTATAACACCGCGCGCATGGATTGTCAACAGCGAATTTGATTAGCTCTGGCAATGCTCGCTCATGCTCCCGTTTCCTCTTGAATACTCGCGTTTTCTTGATTTCGATTTTCGTTTTTTGGAGGCCGCAATGGACCTGGACAGATTCACCGGCTATGTCCGCCGCTGCGCGGACGACTATCACATGCTCTGCGCGGGAGACCGCGTGGCCGTCGGCGTCTCCGGCGGCAAGGATTCGATGGCCCTGCTGGCCGCGCTCGCGCACCTGCGGCGCTACCATCCTTCGCATTTTGAGCTGGAGGCCGTGACCATCGATATGGGCTTCCCCGGCATGGACTTCGCGCCTGTCGCCGCCTGGTGCGAGGCGCACGCCGTGCCCTACACGCTCATAAAGACGGACATCCGAGAGATCGTCTTTGACGTGCGGCAGGAGGACAACCCCTGCTCGCTCTGCTCGAAGATGCGCCGCGGCGCGTTGAACGACGCCATGAAGCAGCGCGGCTGCAACAAGCTCGCGCTCGGCCACCACTTTGACGACGCGGTGGAGACCTTCCTCATGAACCTGCTCTTCACGGGGCAGCTCGCCTGCTTCAAGCCGGCCACCTACATGTCCCGCGCGGACGTGTGGCAGATACGGCCCATGCTCTACCTCGGCGAGGGGACCATCGCCTCCTTCGTGCGCGAGGAGGGCCTGCCGCTGGTGCCCACCACCTGCCCCGAGGACAAGGAGAGCAAGCGCGAGGAGATAAAGCTGCTCATAAAGCGCCTCTCTGCCGAGTACCCCGACCTGAAGGACAAGGTGTTCGGCGCCATGCAGCGCCTGCCGCTGGACGGCTGGGAAAAGCCCCCTCAGCCCGGCCCCGCCGCCGTTAAAGGACTGTAAGAGGTAGGACTTATGGACAACTGGTTCACAATCGACACTGTAGACCCCGAAACCCACATCATAAGCGAGTACCGCCACCCGGAGCGCTCCCACTGCTACCTGCTCGAGGGCTCGGAGCGCAGCCTGCTTATCGACACCGGGCTCGGCATCTGCGACATCAGCGTCCCCGTTTCCGAGCTCACCCGGCAGCATGTGACCGCCGCGCTGACGCATGCGCACTGGGACCACATCGGCGGGCTGTGGCACTATGGCGACTTCTGCGCCCACGCGGCGGAGCTCGGCTGGCTCAACGGCGGCTTCCCGCAGAGCATCGAGACGGTGCGCAGCTTCGTCGTGACGGGCTGCGACCTGCCGGAGGGCTTCGACGCGGCCAAATACGAGCTCTTCCAGGGCGCGCCTGCGCGGCTGCTCGAGGACGGGGACGTGATAGACCTCGGCGGCAGGCGCATAGAGGCGGTGCACACCCCCGGCCACTCCCCCGGGCATCTGTGCTTTTATGAGCGCGAGCGCGGCTATCTCTTCACCGGCGACCTCGTCTACGAGGGGGAGCTGTACGCCTTTTATCCCTCCACCGACCCCGAGGCCTATCTCGCCTCGGTTGAAAAGATCTCCGCACTGCCCGTCGGGCGAGTCCTGCCCGCCCACTTTTCGCTCGGCGTCGCGCCCGGGCTAATAACCGAAATACGCGACGCCCTGCGGGGCCTCGCCGCGTCCGGCGAGCTCCGGCACGGCACGGGCCTGCACGACTTCGGCCGCTGGGCCGTCAAGCTGTGAACAGGCCGTTAAAAATCCCGCCGGGCGCTTGCGCTCCGGCGGCGTCTGTGGTAAAGTAGTCACACTTCATGGAAACGAGGTGAAAGCATGGACAGCTGCAGTTGCACATCCGGGACCGGCAGGGCCGTTTGGCTCCGGGCCGGGCGTGAGCGCGCCCTGTCCGTGCGTTAGCGCGTTTTGCGCGCCTTTGGCCGCTGCCGTCCCCACCAGCACCTGCACAGTCAACTGGGCCGTGCGTGAGCGGGCGGCAGCGGCATTTTTATGCCCTTTCCGCCCTCCCACGGCCTTCCGTCCCGGGAAACGCATCCCGGCTGTGTAAAAGGCAAAGGAGGGAACGCCATGACCATCATCAACAACAGCATTTTCCGCACCTGCTCCCGGCGCCCGGCGGCGTATGAGTACATGACGCGCGACTACGTCTCCGTACAGGAGGGCGCGAGCGTGCGCGAGGCCATGCGCTCGCTGGTCAGGCAGGCCGGCGAGCGGGAAAACGTCTCCACCATCTATGTGGTGGACGCCGCCGGCATCCTCACGGGCTCCATCGAGCTCGCGCGGCTCATCCGCGCCCGCGAGGGGGACGCGCTCGCCTCCGTCACGGAGCGCGACATCCCCGCCGTGAACATAGGCGAGGACGCCGCGGGCTGCGCCGCCCGGCTGCGCGCGCTGGGCGCGGAGGGCGCGCCCGTGGTGGACGGCATGGGCCGCCTGCGCGGCGCGCTGACGGCCGTGGAGCTCGCGCGCATCGAAAGCGGCGCCATGGACGAGGACTATGCCCGCCTGGGCGGCCTGACGGAGGGCGAGGACCTCTGCGAGCCGCTGCGCGCGAGCGTCCGCAAGCGCCTGCCCTGGCTGCTCGCGCTGCTGGCCCTGGGGCTGGTGGTGTCCAGCGTGGTGGGCGCGTTCGAGCAGGTGGTGTCGCGCCTGCCGCTCATCATCTCCTTCCAGTCTCTGGTGCTGGACATGGCTGGCAACGTGGGCACGCAGTCGCTGGCCGTCACCATCCGCGTGCTGACGGACCGCCGCGCCGGCCGCGCGCAGAAGCTGCGCCTGCTGGCGAAGGAGACGCGCGTGGGAGCGGCCAACGGCCTCGCCCTGGCCGTGCTCTCCGTGGCCTTCATCGGGCTCTATCTCGTCCTCTTCAAGGGGCAGGACGCCGCGCTGGCCCTCTCCGTGGCCTTCTGCACGTCCGTCGCCCTCGCTGTCTCCATCGTCCTCTCGAGCGCGGCGGGGACGGTCATCCCCCTGGTATTCGACCGCCTGCACATCGACCCCGCCGTGGCCTCCGGCCCGCTGATCACCACCGTCAACGACCTCATCGCCGTCGTCACCTACTACGGCCTCGCCTGGCTGCTGCTGATGCGCGCCGTCTGAGCCGTACACTAAGGAGGATACCATGCCCCAGCACGTCACCGTCACCGCCTACGACCCCCGCTGGCCGCAGCTCTATGAGCGCGAGGCGGCGGCCATCTCCGCCGCCCTCGGCGGCGCGCTCTCCGCCATCCATCACATCGGCAGCACCGCCGTGCCCGGCCTGGCGGCCAAGCCCATCATCGACATCATGCCCGTCGTGCATTCGCTCTCGGGCGCCGACGCCGCGCGCGGCGCGCTGGAGGCGCTCGGCTATGAATACCTGGGCGAATTCGGCATCCCCGGCCGGCGCTACCTGCGCCGCGGCGGCGACGAGCGCACGCATCAGGTGCACATCTTCGCCGAAGGGGACCGGGAGAACATCGCCCGGCACCTGGCCTTCCGCGACTACCTGCGCGCGCACCCGGACGTGTGTGCGGAATACGCCGCGCTCAAGCGCGCCCTGGCCGCGCGCTATCCCTACGACATTGAGGGCTACTGCGACGGCAAGGCGGGATTCGTGAAAAAATACGAGTCCCTCGCCCTCGCCTGGGCGGAGGGGAGGTAAGGATGGAATACACCGTCATCGACCTCGAGCGCTGGCCGCGCCGGGAGTTCTACGAGCACTACATGCGCGCCGTCCCCTGCACCTACAGCATGACCGTGCGCCTGGACATCACCAACATACGCCGCCGGGGCTACCGCCTCTACCCCGCGCTGCTCTGGCAGCTCACGCGCGCCGTGGACGCCTGCGAGCCCTTCCGCATGGCCCTGCGCGGGGAGGAGCTGGTGTGTTACCGGCGGATGCGCCCCTGCTTTACGGTGTTCCACGCTGGGAGCGGCAGCTTTTCCAACCTCTGGACGGAGCACGCGGAGAGCTGGCCGCAGTTCCTGCGCCAGTATGAGGAGGCGCTCGGGCGCTGGGGCGGCGTGGAGGGCTTTTCACCCCAGGGCGAGATGCCGGAGGACTGCTTCACCGTCTCCATGCTGCCCTGGGCGGAATTTGAGGGCTTCAACATCAACACGCCGGGCTTCGGCTATCTGAAGCCCATCTTCA
The DNA here is from genome assembly GCA_018713375.1 of Candidatus Scatomorpha stercorigallinarum. The sequence goes on from DVOV01000121.1 coordinate 4,964, forward strand.
CGCTGGGCCGCTTCCGCGAGAGCGGCGGCAGCACGAGCCTGCCCCTGGCCCTGCAGGCGCACCACGCCGTCTGCGACGGCTACCACGCCTGCCGGTTCCTCAGCATCCTGCAGGACGGCATCGGCAGCATGTAAAAAGGAGGCCCGCCATGGAATACCGCATCGACGACCGCGCGCTGGACGTCCACGAGTTCCTCAGCCTCGCCAACAGCGTCTGGCCCGGCGACTACGACGTTGAACTCACACGCCGCGCGCTGGAGCGCACGATGAACATCAGCGCCTATGAAAACGGCCGCCTCGCCGGCTGCCTGCGCATCCTCACGGACGGCTGTTTTTTCGGCACCATCACCGAGCTGCTGGTGCGACCCGAATACCGGCGCCGCGGCCTGGGCAGCCATCTGCTGCGCCTGGCCGCGGAGAACACGCCGACGATGCTCTATTTCGGCGCGCAGCCGGGGCTGGAGGGCTTCTACGAAAAAAATGGCTGCCGCAGGAGCCTGCAGTCCTATGTCATCGACAGGCCGCAAAAATAAAGCCGCCGGGCGGAACATCCGCCCGGCGTGTTTTTTTATCCCTCCCGCAGGGGCTCGTCCGGCCGGTTCAGGGCCGGGCGCTGTTTTTTCATCACGGCGAGCGCCATCGCGCCCGCCAGCAGGCTGGTGAGCGGGAAATTGAGCCAGATGCCCGTCAGCCCCAGCGGCCAGAGCACGGCGACCAGCGCCACGGGAAACAGCAGCGCCGTGCTGACGGAGATGAGTGAGGCGGGCACGGCCTTCTCGACGGCCAGCATGTAGCTCTGCGTGGCGAAGGAATACCAGCGCGTGATATAGGTGACGGCGAAGATGCGCAGCGCGCCGGCGCTCATCTGCAGCACCTCCGGCGGCGGCTCGGCCACGAAAAGGCGCGTTATCTGCTCCGGGAACAGCGCCACCAGCGCCGCGGAGGCCAGCGACACCACGGCGCTGGCAGTATAGCAGCGCCGCTCGATGGCCCGCACGCGCGAGAACTGCCGCGCACCCCAGTTGTAGCCCACGGCGGGCTGCAGCGAATCGCACATGCCGTAGAGCAGCGGCTGGATGAAGCCGTCGGCGAACATCAGTATGCCATAGACGCTGACGGCCGTCTCCCCGCCCAGGCGCACGAGCAGCGCGTTCATGATGATGCTCGTAATGCGCCCGGCGATGTTGTTGAGAAAGTTGGGGCTGCCGCAGGCGACGATCTGCCGCGTCATGGCCCGGGAAAAGCGCGGCTTTGTAAAGCGCAGCAGGGCCTTGCCCCGCACGAAGGGCGTGAGCGCCGCGCACACGCAGACGATCATGCTCAGGCAGGTGCCCAGCGCCGCGCCCCAGATGCCGGCGTCCAGCACGCCCAGGAAAAACAGCTCCAGCGCCGCGGCGAGGGCGCTCATGAGGATGTTCAGCCACATGCTGCCGCGGATGTAGCCGCAGATGCGCAGGTAGTTGTCCGCGGCGAAGATCATGGTCGTCACCGGCGAACAGAGGGCGTAGACGCGCAGGTACTGCACGGCGAGGGCCGCAAAGTCCCCCTTCGCGCCCATCAGCTCCATGATGGCCGGCGCCAGGGCGTAGATGAGCGCGCCCGTGGCCGCGCCGGAGGCGAAGATCAGCACGCAGGCGCAGGTGAAGATGTTGTCAGCCTCGCGCTTCAGCCCCTTGCCCAGGTCCACGGCAATGGGCACAGAAGAGCCGACGCCGATGAGGTCGGCGAGGGCGAAGTTGATGATGACAAAGGGCATGGCGAGGTTGAGCGCGGCGAAGGCCGTGTCGCCCAGGAACTGCCCGACAAAAACGCCCTCCAGCGTCTGATAGAGGGCGGAGGCCAGCATGCTCACCGCGCCGGGCAGGGCGGCAAGGAAAAAGAGCCGCGAGGGCGGCGTCTGTGCGAACAGCCTGTGCTGGTCCATCAGCTGTCCCCTCCCAGCACGCGCCGGCGCAGCTCCTCGCCGAGGGCGGATTCAAAGCGCTCGATGGCCGGGATGAAATCCGCGCCGAAGTCCGCCACCGTCTCCTCCATGGCCGCGCGCTCGGCCTCCAGCACGCCGCCCAGCAGCCCGTCGATATAGCCCCGGCCCTTTTCCGTCAGCGCGATGCGCTTTTCCCTGCCGCCGCTGAGCGTCATATAGCCGTCGGCCACGCACTCACGCACCACGGTGTTGAGCGTGGTCTTGGGTATCAGCAGCGCGGTGCATATCTGCTTCTGCGTGTGCTCCGCGCCGTCCGCCAGCTCATAGAGCAGGTTGAACTTGTTCTCGGACACCCCCAGCGCCTTGGCGGCCAGGTAATAGAGCCCGTTTATCCGGTTCGAGCAGGTGTAAAAGCGGTCGATGTATTGTGCGATGATGTCCATGTTCCCTCCGGGATATAACGATACGGATACGTACTATACTGTTATTATAGTACGTATCCGTATCGTTGTCAAGCCTTTGCCGCTCAGGCGGCCTCCGCTTCGGGCTCATATACGCTCAGCTCCTCCCCGTCCGTCCAGACAGTGACGGTGCCGTCGAGGTCCGTGCGCAGCAGCTCTATGCCGCGCTGCGCGAGCAGATCCACGACCTCCTGGTGCGGGTGGCCATAGCTGTTGTCCAGCCCGCAGGAGGCCACGGCGATTTCCGGCGTGGTGAGGTCGAGTATCTCCTCGTCCGTGGAGGTGCTGCTGCCGTGGTGGCCCAGCTTGAGCACGTCGCAGTCCAGGTCATAGCCGCCGATGTAGGCCGAGTCCTCGATGACGCCGTCGGAGGCGTCCCCCGGGAAGAGGAAGGAGCGCTCGCCGTAGTCCACGCGGATGATGAGGCTGGAATCGTTCAGGTCGTCGCCCCAGTCGCCCACGGGGCCGACGAAGCTCACCTCCGCCCCGCCGAGGGTGAAGGTGCTGCCGATGGTCGGCACGGTGACATAGAGCCCCTGCTCCGCCGCCGCGTCCTCGAAATAGGTGAACGCGCCGGAGGAGCCGTACTCCGTGTACGGCGCGAAGAGCGTGCCGATATCCACGGCCTCCACCACCTCGTCCATGCCGCCGCAGTGGTCGTCGTGCGCGTGGGTGACCACGGCGTAGACCAGGCTGTCCACGCCGGAGGCGGCAAGATAGTCCACCACGGTCTGCCCCTCCTCGGGCACGCCGGCGTCTATCAGCATCGCCTCGCCGTTGCAGACGATGAGCGTGGCGTCGCCCTGCCCCACGTCTATGTACGACACGGCCAGGCCCTCCGCCGGCAGCTCCGCGATGGCGGAGACGGGCAGGGCCTCCCGGCCCAGCAGGCCGTCCAGCCACTCGCCCAGGCCCAGCGGCTCGGCGAAATACATCAGGACCAGCAGCGCGGCGAAGCCCAGCGCGCCAAGTATGCCGCCGCGGCGGCGGCCCGCGCGGGGCCTTCTCCTCTGTACCATAAATTACCTCCTTTTACCGGCAAAAACGGGGCTTGCGCCCCGTTTTCTTTTCAGTTATACCGGGGCTCACGCGCCGCGCGCCTCGTCCGGTATCTCTATGGCGTCTATGCCGTTGAAGTCGGAGAGCGTGACATACACGTACGCCTCGTCGATGGCCACGTCGTGCTCCATGTCCACGGCGGCAAAGGCCTTCTCCATGAGTTCGTCCATCAGCGCCGCCATGTCGATCTCATAGGCCACTGGCAGGCCCGTCTCGTCGTCCAGCCAGATGGAGAGCCCCATGCCGGACGTGAGCTGCGGCGCGCTGCCGCTGTCGATGCCGAGCATCTCGAACATGCTGTAGGCCCCCGAGCGCTCGAGGGCTTCCGCCATCATGTCCGCCGGTATCTCGCCGTCATAGCGCGAAGCCGCCGCGCCGCGCACTTCCTCCTCGCCCGCCTTTTCAAAGGCGGAGGCGCAGCGGAGGTAGAATTCGAGGCCCTCCGCGGCCGAGAGCTGGCCGAGGCCGCCGGCGTCCAGGGACATTGCCGTCCAGTTCACGGCGTCCATACTCATGTAGGCGGTGTAGCTCTCGCCGGACTGCTCGACATAGTACTCCATGCGGGAGGGCTGGCCCATCGCCACCGTGTCCATCACGGCGTGCGCCGCCAGCGGCTCGTTCACCGAGTCCATCGAGACGCTGGTGGAAATGGGAATTTCCACGCTCTCCCCAGCGGCGGTTAGCGTCATGTCCACGCTCATTATCATGTCCGTGTGCTGGCTTTTGACGTCCTGCATCTCCCTTATGGCCCGCGCCATGGCGGACTCGAAGCTCTCCTGCCCGCAGGCGGGGAGGGCGAGCGCGAGCAGCGCGGCCAGCGCGAGGGAGAGGATACGGGCGGATCTTTTCATACTTGCCCCTTTCTGCGGCCTCAGACGCCGCGGTTCTTGAGCACTTTCAGACGCACGAATTCCTCGCGCTCTTTTTCCTCCAGGGCGTCCGTGATGCGGGCGATGTCCGCGTCCAGCCCGGGGAGGACGATGTTCTTCAGGGCGTTGGCGCGCTTCTGCGCCTTTTTGATGGCGTAAGCCAGGCGGTAGATGGTGTTCTCTGTCTCCGCCAGGTCGCGTATCAGCCCCTTGACCTCCTGGAACTTGAAATAGGCGTCGTCCAGGTCGGAGCTGGTGAACGCCAGGCCGTAGGGCGGGCCGCTGGTCTTTGTCTCCTCCGCGGAGACGTAGGGCAGCTCCACGCCCATCACGGAGCGGTAGCGCAGCGAGACGCTGTTGTCGATGGGCACGGCGGAGGCGCCCTCCGCGGCGCTGCCGCCGGTGGATATCTCCGCCAGGCGCATCGAGGCGTATGCCTCGGCGAAGGCGTCATCTATCTGCGATTGCAGCCGCTCCGCGCGATCCATCAGGCCCATGATCTCGCGCACGAGTATGTTGCGCTTGCGGTCCATCAGCTCATAGCCGGTCTCCGCCAGCGCGTGCGAGTGTTTGGCCGCCGTCAGCGCGCCCTTTGTCGGCGCTGCCTGCGCCATAGTGCCTCCGCCTCCTTTCTTTTATGCCGCGGGCCTCAGCCCTGGCCGTGGTAGTGTTCGTCGAGCACCTTGTCGGACACGCGGGAGAGCGCGCTGCGCGGCAGGATGCTCAAAAGGTCCCAGCCCAGGTCCAGCGTCTGCTCCAGCGTGCGGTTCTCGTACATGCCCTGGTTGACGAAGCGCTGCTCGAATTCGGAGCCGAACTTCAGGCTCAGCTTGTCGTTCTGGGATAGCTCGTCCTCGCCGATGACGGTGGCCAGGCTGCGCGCGCTGGACACCTCGCTGTAGGAGGCGAAGAGCTGGTTGGAGAGGTCGGGGTGGTCCGGGCGCGTGAAGCCCTTGCCCGTGCCGTCCTTCATCAGGCGGCTGAGGCTGGGCAGGATGCCCACGGGCGGGTAGACGCCCTTCTGCGAGAGCTCGCGGGAGAGGACGATCTGCCCCTCCGTGATGTAGCCCGTGAGGTCGGGGATGGGGTGCGAGATGTCGTCGCCGGGCATGGTGAGGATGGGCACGAGCGTCACGCTGCCGCTCTTGCCGCGGATGAGGCCCGCGCGCTCATAGAGCGAGGCCAGGTCGGAATACATGTAGCTGGGGAAGCCCTTGCGGGAGGGTATCTCGCCCTTGGAGCTGGAGAACTCGCGCAGGGCCTCGCAGTAGAAGGTCATGTCCGTCATGACGACGAGCACATGGTAGCCGCGGTCAAAGGCCAGGTACTCGGCGGCCGTCAGCGCGCAGCGCGGGGCGAGTATACGCTCGATTATCGGGTCGGAGGCAAGGTTAATGTACATCACCGTGCGCCCGAGGGCGCCGGACTCGGTGAAGTCGCGCCGGAAGAAGTCGGCGGTGTCGTTCTTTATGCCCATCGCGCAGAACACGATGACGAACTTCTCGCCCTCCGCATCGCTGGCGACGTGCGCCTGGCGGACGATCTGGGCGGCCAGCTCGTTGTGCTTCATGCCGGCGCCGGAGAAAATGGGCAGCTTCTGCCCGCGGATGAGCGTGCAGGTGGCGTCGATGGCGCTGATGCCCGTGAGTATGCAGCTGCGCGGGTACTGGCGGGAGACGGGGTTGATGGCCGCGCCGTTGATGTCGCGCGTCTCCTCGGCGTAGACTTCGGAGAGTCCGTCCGCCGGGCGGCCGGTGCCGTCGAAAATGCGGCCCAGTATCTCCTCCGAGAGCGGGATCTCCATCGGCTTGCCGGTGAGCCGCGTGCTCGTGCCCGCCATGTCTATTCCGCTTGTGCCCTCAAAAACCTCAGCCACCACGCGCTCGCCCTCGATCAGTATCACGCGGCCGCGGCGGCGGCTGCCGTCCTCCAGCGTGAGCTCGATGAGCTCGTCATACTGGGCGTCCTTCACGCCGTCGAGCGCGATCAGGGAGCCGTTTATCTCCGAAAGGCCCGTATATTCTATACGCATTGCGCCGCCCCCTTATGAGTTCAGCTTGCGGACGTGCGCCACGGCGGCGTCCACTTTGTCGATGTACACCTGCGGGTCGGTCCCGCCGCCGAGGCCGAACTTCATGCGTTCGAGCTCGGCGAAGATGCCCGTCTCCGTCAGCATCCGCAGCGGGATGTTGGCGGCCACCAGGCCGCGGGCGGCGTCGTAGAGGTGCAGTATGATCCTCAGCATGGCCATCTGGCCGGCGGGGAGCATGTATGTGTCGTTTTCATGGAGGGCGTTCTGCTGCAAAAAGCCCTCGCGGATGACCTTCGCCGTCTCGATGACGAGCTTCTGGTCGTCGGGCAGGATGTCCGCGCCGATGAGCTTGACGATCTCCTGCAGCTCGCTCTCCTCGTTCAGCAGCGCCATCACGCGGCCGCGCATCTCCTCGAAGTCCTCGCCGAAGTTCTTCGCGTACCAGGGCATCAGGTCGGTGAGGTATTCGCTGTAGCTGTTCGTCCAGTTGATGCTGGGGAAGTGGCGGGCGTAGGCCAGCGAGCGGTCGAGCGCCCAGAAGCAGCGCACGAAGCGCTGGGTGTTCTGCGTAACGGGCTCGGAGAAATCGCCGCCCTGCGGCGACACGGCGCCAATGACGGTGACGGAGCCCTCCTCCCCGCCGAGCGTGTCCACGAAGCCGGCGCGCTCGTAGAAGCCGGCCAGGCGGCTGGGCAGATAGGCGGGGAAGCTCTCCTCCGCCGGCATCTCCTCCAGGCGGCCGGAGATCTCGCGCAGGGCCTCCGCCCAACGGGAGGTGGAGTCGGCCATCAGCGCCACGTGGTAGCCCAT
>DVOV01000122.1 GCA_018713375.1 Candidatus Scatomorpha stercorigallinarum
GCTTGTAGCCCCAAAGCGCCCTATCTTTTTTATGGAGGGGAGCCTACGAGGGGGACCCCCGGTCCCCCTCGTATTATTCTATGGTGATGCTCCTGTTATCCGGCACCAGCTCCGGGCGCTTAGGCAGCGTCAGGGTAAGGACGCCGTCGGTGTAGTTGGCCTTGATGTTCTGCGTGTCGATGCCGGAGACATCGAAGCTGCGCTCGAAGGAGCCGAAGCTGCGCTCGCGGCGCACATAGCCGTTGGCCTTGTTCTCGCTCTCGCTGCGGCGCTCGGCCTTGATGGTCAGGCGGTCGTTCTCCAGGTCGATCTTGATGTCGTCCTTCTTGAAGCCGGGCAGGTCGGCCTCCAGCACAAAGCTGTCGCCCCTGTCGCTGATGTCGGTGCGCAGCTCCATCGGCGCGTTGTTGGTGCCGAAGAAATCGCTGAAGAAGTTGAACGGGTCGTAAACGCTCCTGCGGGTGGAATAAGGTGTAAGCTCAAACATGATTAAAACCTCCATGTATTATATACGTTATATGTTCCGCAAACTCCGTAGATGTTATTCACATCTCTCGTCTGCTTACGTATATAAAATACAACACGGATTTTAACAAATCATGAACAGTATATGTCCTAAGTGTAAATATTAGCACTCGCCATTGGCGAGTGCTAATATCGTCTCTGTTATATTGCCACAGGCAGGGCGTCCGGCTCTATGGGGCAGGTATAGCCCCCGGCGGTGCGCTTTTCAAACTCCGCGCGGGCCTTTTCCAGCGTGTCCGGGTCGTCTATCAGCTCTATGGCCGCGCAGGCGAGCACCTTCGCCGCGGTGAGAAGGCCCTTGTGGCCGATGCTGCTGCCGCCGCAGCTCACGTTCTGCCAGGAGTGTCCCGCCGCGCCGAAGGGGAAGGCCACGCAGTGTATCTGCGCGGCCGGAGTCTGCCAGCTCACGTCGCCCACGTCCGTGCTGCCGGGCACAAAGCCCGTGCCGTGGTATTCGGGCAGTATGAAGCGGCAGAGCCCGTCGGCAAGGCCGTGCGTGCGCTCCGCCACCTCCCGCGCGATGTCCGCGTCGAAGCTCGGGCCTATTCCCGGCGCGGTGCGCACGTCGTAGGTGGCACGGAGGGCGGAGGCGAGGGCCTCTTCCTCCGGCGTGTACTCCGGCAGCCCCACCTCTCCGAACACGCGGTAGAGCAGCCCCTCGAGCGTGTAATTCGGCACGAGCTCGGCCGTGCCGTCGATGAAAACTCTGTCGAACGTGGTCTCCGTCATCAGCGCCGCGCCCTGGGCGATCTTGTCCAGCCGCGCCTGCAGGGCCACGCTGTCGCGCACCTTATTGGCTCGCACCATATAGAGCACGCTCGCCTCGGCCTGCACCACGTTGGGCGAGACGCCGCCGGCGTCCGTTATCGCATAGTGCACGCGGCAGTCGCCCGCCATGTGCTCGCGCAGGTACTGCGCGCCGGTGTTCATGAGCTCGACGGCGTCGAGCGCGCTGCGGCCGTTTTCCGGGTCGCCGGCCGCGTGGGCGGAAACGCCGTGGAACTTATAGAGCACCTGGATGCAGGAGTTGTTCGTGCCGGTGACGACCTCGTTCACGTCGCTGGGGTGCCAGGTGAGGGCGCAGTCCAGCCCCCGCCAGAGGCCCTCGCGGGCCATGAAGGCCTTGCCCGCGCCGCCCTCCTCGCCCGGGCAGCCAAAGAAGATGACCGTGCCGCTCGCGCCGCTGCTCTCGAGGAAGTCTTTTATGGCGAAGGCAGCGCCCAGCGCGCCCGCACCGAGCATGTTGTGCCCGCATCCGTGGCCCGGCCCGCCGGGGACGAGCGGCCGCTTTTGTGCACAGGCCGCCTCCTGGCTGAGGCCGGAGAGAGCGTCGTATTCGCCGAGGATGCCGATCACCGGCCCCCCCTCGCCGAATTTGCCGCAGAAGGCGGTCTTTATGCCGCAGAGGCCCTCCGTCACCTCGAACCCGTGCTCGCGGAGTACGGAGCAGTAGAGCGCCGCGCTCTCGAACTCCTTCAGCGAAAGCTCCGGCCTGCTCCAGACGGCGTCCGAAACGCCGGTGAAAATACCGGCGTTTTCGTCTATGTACTCTATCGCTTTCTTCTGGAAATCGTTCATATCAGCACCTTGCTCAAAAAGTCCTGAAGCCTCGGGCTCTCGGGCTTGTCGAAAATCTTGTCCGGCGCGCCCTGCTCGACGAGCTTGCCGTCGGCGAGGAAAAGTATCCTGCTGCCCACCTCGCGCGCGAAGTGCATCTCGTGCGTGACGACGGCCAAGGTCATCCCGTCCTCGGCCAGCTGCTTCATGACGTCCAGAACCTCGCCGACCATCTCCGGGTCGAGCGCGCTGGTGGGCTCGTCAAAGAGCATGACGTCCGGGTCCATGCACAGCGCGCGGACTATGGCCACGCGCTGCTGCTGCCCGCCGGAGAGCTGGATGGGATAGGAATCCGCCCTGTCGCCGAGGCCCACGCGCTCAAGGAGCTTCTGCGCCTTTTCGCGGGCCTGCGGCTCGGTGAGCTTTTTCAGCTGCACGGGCGCGAGGATCATGTTCTCGATGACGGTCTTGTGCGGGAAGAGGTTGAACTGCTGGAACACCATGCCCATCTTCTGGCGCACGGCGTTTATGTCGATTTTTTTGCCGTCGGCGTCCTTCTTGCGCGTGATGTCCACGCCCTCGAAGAACACGGCGCCCTCGGTGGGCTCCTCGAGCAGGTTCAGCGAGCGCAGCAGCGTGCTCTTGCCGCCGCCGGAGGGGCCGATGATGACCACCACTTCGCCCTTCCTGATGTCCACGTCCACGCCGTCAAGGGCCTTTATCGCGCCCTTGTTGTAGTATTTTTTCAGCCCGCGGACGCTGATGAGGGCGTCCGGGTCGGCGGGGTGGGCGGCGAGGTATTCCGATGTGCGCATCTGCGCGAGCTTATCTCTTGTAGCCACGGCTCATCTTCCTTTCAAAGTGGGCTATGACCTTCGAGGTGGGGAAGGTCAGGCAGAAGTACAGAACCGCCGCATAGACCAGCGCCTCCATCTGGCGGTAGGTCGCGCCCTGCACGGATTTGACCACGCTCATGATGTCCTGCACGCCGATCAGGTAGGTTATCGAGCTCTCCTTGATGATGGTGACGAACTCGTTGGCCATGGCGGGGAGTATGTTCTTGATTGCCTGGGGCAGCACCACCAGGCGCATGGTCTTCCAGGCGGGCAGGCCCAGCGAGCGCGCGGCCTCCGTCTGCCCGATGGGGATGGAGCTGATGCCCGAGCGTATGACCTCGCTCAGGTACGCGCCGGAGTTCAGGCTGAGCGCGACCACGCCGGGTACGAAGCGCCTGAAGATGAACAGCCCGAAGATGCGGTAAGAGGGCATGTCCGGGAAGGCCAGCAGGGAAATATTATAGATGAGCAGCACCTGCACCAGCATTGGCGTGGCGCGGAAGACCTCGACATAGGCCGTCGCCAGCCAGCGCAGCGGCGCGACCTTGCACATGCGGCAGAGGGCCAGCATCATGGCGATGATAAAGCCGAAAAAGACGGCAAAGGCGGAGAGCAGCACCGTACCCAGCACGCCCTCCAGGAACATCGGCCAGTATGCGAAAGCGGCTTCAAAGCCAGCTTTTGTGAACATCAGCGTATCACTCCTTTAAAAAAGCCCCTCCCTTTGTGGGGGAGGGGCGCGTTATCGGCTTTTCAGTCGTCTCAGGCGGCGGGCTCCACGTCGCCGGCGGCGGTGCCGGCCTCGGGAACGGAGCCGTGCTCGTCGAGCAGGCCCTCATAGGTCTCGCCAGTGGAGAGCTCGTTGGCCTCGGCCACGAACTGGTCCATGCTGCCGTCCTCGATGGCCTGGGCGATGCCGCGGTTGATGAGCTCGAGCAGCACGGGGTTGTCAAGCTGCACGCCGATGGCGCTGCCCGCCTGGTCGTAGGGGACGTCGAGCACAACCGCGAGGTCGGGGTTGGTGATGGCGTAGTTCTCGGCCACGGCGGTCTCGATGAACGCGCCGTCCAGGCCGCCGTTTACCAGCTCGGCCACGATGTCGGTTACCTTGGTGAGGATGACGACGCTGTTGGGGTCGCAGTACTCATTGGCGAGGTTGGCCTGGATGGAGCCGTTCTGCGCGCCGATCTGGTACTCTGGGTGCTCCTTGAGCACGTCAAGGCTGGTGAACTCATCGACCCTGTCCTGGACTGTGACGAAGCTCTGGCCGCCGAGGTAGTAGAGGTCGGAGAAAGCCATCGCGCCCTCACGGGCGGGGTCCGGGCTGAGGCCGGCCATGCCGATGTCAACAGTCTTCATGGCGAGCTCGTTGAGGACGCCGTCGAAGTCCATGGGGACGATCTCGCACTCCAGGCCCAGGAAGTCGGCCAGGTACTGGGCGAGGGCCAGGTCGAAACCGGCCAGCACGGGCTCGCCGTTCTCGTCGATGGCGTAGAATTCATAGGGGGCGAAGTCGGGGCTGGTGGCCACGGTGAGGCAGCCGTCGGTGTAGGTCTCCAGCTGGGCCAGCAGGTCCTCGGTGCTCATGTCGGCGTAGTCGGCCTCGTCATCGGCCGAGGGCTCTTCGCTCTCGGCGGCGGGCTCTTCGCTCTCAGCAGCGGGGGCCTCGCTCTCGGCGGCGGGGCTTTCGGCGGCCGGCTCCTCGCCGCAGGCGGCGAGCGCGAACACCATCATCAGTGCAAGCAACAGTGCAGTGAGCTTTTTCATTTTCAATTCCTCTTTCCATTCCATTGTCCGGCGCCCTGGCGGCGCGGCTGTCTGTGCTTGAAAATATAACACTCCTGAGCTGCTTTGTCAAGGCGAATATGCAGCAATATACGAAGTTTATGTAAAATTACCCGTTATTCACGCCTGCATATACATTATTCATTGCATAACGGCTGCAAAAATGGATATTTGGCGCTTTAACGCCCTGATGCCCGTCGAAATGCACAAACGCCCTACCGCCTCAGCAGCCTGCCGGCCAGCGCAAATATACAGAAAGCGAGTATATCCGCGGCCACCACGCTCGCTCCGGAGGGGGTCTCCAGCGCGTAGCTGGCCGCCATGCCCGCGAGGAAGCAGGCCACGGAGAGCACGGCGGAGCAGACGGTGACGCCGCGGAAGGTGCGGAAAACGCGCATCGCCGAGAGCGGCGGGAAGATGAGCAGCGAGGAGATGAGCAGCGCGCCCATCATGCGCATCCCGAGCACCACGGTGACGGCCGTCAGCACGGCCAGCAGCGTGTTGTAGAGCTGCGCGCGCGTGCCGGTGGCGGCGGCGAAGGTCTCGTCGAAGGTGACGGCGAAGATGCGGTCATAGAGCAGCGTGAAGAGCGCGATCACCGCCGCGCAGAGCACGACGGAGAGGGCGGCGTCCGCGCGCGAGACGGTGAGGATGGAGCCGAACATGTAGTTCGACACGTTCATGTTCATCCCGCTGGTGAGGGAGACGACGATCACGCCCAGGGCCAGCGCGCCGCTGGATATGAGGGCGATGGCGGCGTCGCCGCGGATGCGCCCGTTCTGCGATATGCGCAGCAGCAGCACGGCGGAGAGGGCCACCACCGGCACGGTGACGGCCAGCGGGGCCAGGCCCAGCGCCGTGGCTATGGCGAGCGAGCCGAATCCGACGTGGCTCAGCCCGTCGCCGATCATCGAATAGCGCTTGAGCACCAGCGGCGTGCCCAGCAGCGCCGCGCAGAGCGACACCAGCACGCCCACCAGCAGCGCCCGGGCGAGGAAGGGGTAGGAGAGCATCTCGATGAATATCATCTCAGGCCCCTCCTCTCAGCCGGCGCAGCGCGCCGCTCTTCTCATAGTCCGCCACGCCGCCGAAAAAGAGCTGCTCATGCCCCAGGTGCAGGATGCGCGTGGCGTAGCGCAGCGCGGCGGAGACGTCGTGGGACACCATCACCACGGTCACGCCGTCGCAGAGGTTGATGAGCTTGAGCAGGTTGTACATCTCCGCCGTGGCCACGGGGTCGAGCCCGGCCACCGGCTCGTCGAGCAGCAGCAGCTTTTTGGTGGCGCAGAGCGCTCGGGCGAGCAGCACGCGCTGCTGCTGTCCGCCGGAGAGGTCCTGGTAGCAGCGGTTTTTGAACTCCGCCATGCCCATGCGCTCCAGCTCGCGCTCGGCCTCCGCCCGGTCGGCCCGGGAGTAGAAGCATCTGCGGCCCAGCGAATTGAGCCTGCCGGAGAGCACCACCTCGAAAACGGAGGCGGGGAAATCCCGCTGCAGGGCCGTCTGCTGGGGAAGATAGCCGATCTCCCGCCTTTGCAGCCCATCGCCCAGCGTTATGGAGCCCGCGCTGGGCTCCTTCAGGCCCAGCAGGCCCTTTACCAGCGTCGATTTGCCGCTGCCGTTCTCGCCCACGATGCAGAGGTAGTCCCCCGCCTCCACGGCGAAATCGACGCCGGAGAGCACTGTCTCCGCCCCGTAGGCGAAGGCCAGGCCCCTGCAAGTTATCAGCGCCATCAGCCCAGCGCCTCCCTCAGTACGCCCACGTTCTCCCACATGAGCTCAGGATAGGTCACGCCCGCGTCGAACTGCGCGCGCGTGACGTTGTGACAGGCGTTGAACTGCCGCTTTGCGGCGCCCGTCTCGTCGCAGACCGTGTCCGCCATCAGCTCGTTGGAGAGCTCGATGTGGAACACGACCGGTATCCCCTCTTCCCGCACCTTGTCGATGATGAAGGCCACGGTTGCCGCGCTGGGCTCGGCGTCGTCCGCGCAGCCGGGGAAGGCCGCGTAATATTCAAGCCCGTAAGCCCGCGCGAAGTACAGCAGCGGGAAGCGGTCGGCGAAAATAATGGTTTTCCGCGTCCCACTGTTGACCACGTCCCAAAAGGCCGCGTCCAGCTCCTCGAGTTCCGCCTTGTAGGCGGCCAGTCTGGCCTCGTACTCCTCCGCGCCATCCGGGTCGGCCTCGCAGAGGGCGGCGGCGATCTTCTCGCAGATGAGCGCGGCGTTGCGCGGGCTGGTCCAGACGTGTTCGTCATATTCGGCCTCATGGCCGTGATCGTGGCCGGCGTGGGCGTCCTCCGTCTCCATGCCCTCCACGGTCTCCTCCTCCAGCAGCTCCACGCAGTCCATCAGCGTCACGGCGCGGACGCCCTCGCCCACGCTCTCGAGCACGTCCGCCACCCAGGCGTCGCTCTCGCCGCCGGTATAGATGAACACGTCGCAGTTCTGTATGTTTATGATGTCCTTTGGCGTGGGCTCGAAGGAGTGCGTCTCGCTCCCCGGCGGTATCAGCAGCTCCGCCTGCCCGCGCTCTCCCAGCAGCTGCCGCGCGAAGTCCCAGGCCGCGAAGCCCGTCGCCACCACGGAGACGCCCTCCGCCTCCGCGCGCGCCGCTCTCGCCGAGCAGCCGCCCAGCGCCAGCAGCGCCGCCGCCAGGAGCAGCGCCAGTATCCTTTTGCTCATTTCTGTCCGTCCTCTCGGGGAAATCAAGTAATATTACCACAACCCCCGCCCAATGTCCAGCCAGCCACACTGCGTGTGGAGGCAGTTGCCTGCGGCCCGCGCCCCTCTAAGTCGGTAATATAATCGACTTACTTAACCAAATCAACCCACGATTTTCGCTGACTGAAGGCCCCCGCAAGGGGGCCAGTGCCACCCCATTTCTTTGGTCTTGCCCAAAGAAACGGGTGTGGCGCCCCAAAGAAAAACGCCCAGGCTGCGGTAAGGAGGCAGATGCGCTGCGCGCCTCACTAACGGAGGTCATCCGTTGGTGAGGCGCGCTTCTTTGCATCCAAGCGCAGCTTGGCCGACCGTGCACTGCTTCGCTTACGCTCGCGCCGCTGCGTCTCTGCCCACTTAGTGCCGCGAGCGAAGCGAAGCCAGGCTGCGCCTGGAG
>DVOV01000123.1 GCA_018713375.1 Candidatus Scatomorpha stercorigallinarum
AAGCGCCCTATCTTTTTTATGGAGGGGAGCCTACGAGGGGGACCCCCGGTCCCCCTCGTATTTACCTCGTATTTACCTCGTATTTAACCGAATCGAAGCCCAGCGCAAGCGGGTTCGATTCGGAAAGGAGGAGCAAGGGAGCGGGCGGATGACGTTCTTTTCTGCCGAAGGCAAAAAAGAACGTCGGAGCAAAGCGGACTTTGCTCCGACGTGGTCGGAGTGGCGAGACTTGAACTCGCGGCCTCATGGTCCCGAACCATGCGCGCTACCATCTGCGCTACACCCCGTTGACAGCTTTCATATTATATGTGTTTTACGCGCGCTTGTCAAGAAATACTTTCAAAAGATGTATAACTTTCAGCGCCGCCCAATATAATCCCTACATGAGCACGCAAAAGCATTACAACAACCTGACCGCCGCCCGGCTCTGCCTTTCGGGCGCGCTGTTCGTCGCGCTCACCTTCGTCAAGCTGCTGCTGCCGGAGCAGACGGCCGCGCTGCGTGCGGAGCTGCGCGAAGCCATCAGCCGCGACGCGGACTATTCCGAGGCCCTCCTGCGCCTGGGCAGCGCGCTGGGCGGCGCGGACGCGGCCGAGCCCGTCCTCGCCGCGCTGGGCCTCGCAGCGGAAACGCCCGCCCCCTCCGAGCAGCCGGCCGTCTCGCCGCCGCCGGAGGCGGATGCGCCGCCCTCCCCCACGCCCACCGCGGAGCCGACGAGCGCGCCCACTCCCGAGCCCACGCCGCAGGAGACGCCGGCCGCCGTGGCGGCCTTCCTCGAGAGCCAGGCGGAGTTTTCCGACTACGCCGTACCCGCCAGCGTCACCTATGACATGCCCGAGCTGCCGTTCGAGTACACCAGCCCCGTGGAGGGCTACACCTCCAGCGGCTTCGGCTACCGCCTGCACCCGCTGGAGAACGAAGTCAAGTTCCACTACGGCACGGATTTCGCCGCCTGGACAGGCACGGACATCCTCGCCTTCGCCGACGGCACCGTGGGCATGGCCGGCTGGGACGCAGGCTACGGCAACTACCTCGTCATTGACCACGGCGGCGGCTGGCGCACGCTCTACGCCCACTGCAGCGAGCTGCTGGTCTCCGCCGGCGAGAGCGTGACGAAGGGCCAGCGCGTGGCCCTCGTGGGCGGCACGGGCCATGTAACGGGCCCCCACCTGCACCTTGAGCTCACCTGCGACGGCGTATATTACAACCCCGAGTTCTATCTTGCGTGATATGGAAAAGCATCTGAAGATAAACATAAGCGCCGGGGCGGTGCTCCTGCTCGCGGCGCTGTATTTCATACTGGACTGGGACGGGCTGCTGGCCCTGCTGCTGGCCGCGGCGGCGCACGAGTGCGGCCACCTGGCCGCGCTGCGCGTATGCGGCGGGCGCGTGCGCGCCCTGCGTCTGGACGTCTGCGGCGCGGTCATCGACCGCCGGGGGCTCTCCGGCCGGTGGCAGGAGGCGCTCTGCGCGGCGGCGGGCCCGGCGGCGGGCGCCGTCTGGGCGCTCATAGCCTCCCGCCTGGGCGCGGCCATGGCCTGGCCTGTGCTCGTCTCCTCGTCGGGGCTCAGCCTGGTGCTCTCGCTCTTCAACCTGCTGCCGGCCCCGCCGCTGGACGGCGGGCGGATCGCGGAGGCGCTGCTGGGCCGGCGCGCCTGCTCCCTCCTGGGCCTGATCACGGCCGGCCTCACGCTCTCCGCGGGGCTGTATGCCGTTGCCCGGGGCTATGGCGCGGCGCTCTTCTGCGCCGGGGCCTACCTCTGCCTGGAACAGGGCCGCGAGCGGCCTTAGCCCACGTACTCCACAGGCAGGCCGGTCTTTTCCTCGATGAAGCTGCGGAACTCGTCCGCCGTGCCGCCGCCGATGCTCTCCTTGTCGTAGAGCTGGGCGTGGCTGCGGTCAAAGAGGAATACGAAATAGCGCTTCGTCTCCGCGATGGCGTCGATCCGGTCGTATTTCCACTCCGAGAGCCCCACCTGCGTCTCCGAAGTGTAGCAGTCATCCATAAAGCTGCTCTTCGCGCTGTCAGTACCCAGCAGCATCCTGCGTTTGGCGATATAGGCGTTTATGCTGTCCTCAAAGAGGAACACAGCCAGGATGACGATCGCCGCGAGCCATGTGACTGCGATGTTCACCGTCAGTGTAAAGTCCCCGTCCATCGCCGGTATGGTGAGTATCGCGGCGAGCGCGACGATGAGCAGTCCGAAGAAGCGCGAGGTCCGGCTGCTCTTGCGCCGCAGCGTCTTGCGCAAGGCCCTGGCCATGGCCGTCAGCGCGCGCTGGTCATAGTCCGTGTCGAATGTAAATTTCATGTTCCACACCTCTTTGCCATAGTTTCTCATATCTTCACCAAACTGTCAACCCAGGCTGCGCCTGGAGGCAGATGCGCCGCGCGCCGCGCTGACGAGAGGCCCCGCGAGGGGGCCAGTGCCACCACATTTCTTTGGTCTTGCCCAAAGAAACGGGTGTGGCGCCCCAAAGAAAAACGCCCAGGCTGCGCCTGGAGGCAGATGCGCTGCGCGCCTCACTAACGGAGGTCATCCGTTGGTGAGGCGCGCTTCTTTGCA
>DVOV01000124.1 GCA_018713375.1 Candidatus Scatomorpha stercorigallinarum
CCTGTCAGCGGCGCGAGCGAAGCGAAGCATTCCGCGGTCGGCGGCGAGCAAAGCCATCCGACACCGGGATGAGCGGCCGCGAAACGCGAAAACCCGTAAAAGACAGCATTTACCTACCGGAACGCACCAAAGCGGTTTTCTCTTTGGAGTCTGAGGGGCTTCTTTTTGACAAGACAAAAAGAAACCTCTCAGAAGCCCCCTTTCGGGGGCCTCTCGTCAGCGCGGCGCGCAGCGCAACTGCATCCAAGCGCAGCTTGGCGGCGGGGATTTTTCTGAAAATCGTGCATTTGCCATCTGTTCATTTGAAAGATCTTTTGTTATAATGTCCCCAAGAGGGCCGTGCCGGCCCAAAACAGAGAGGACGATGTATGTGATCTCACATGGTAAAGAGGTAAAGGTCTTTGCCGGCAACGCCAACCGCCCGCTGGCGGAGGCTATATGCGACCAGCTCAGCAAGAAGCTCGGGGCCTGCACGGTGTCCGCCTTTGCGGACGGCGAAGTCTCGCTCAGCCTGGCCGAGCCGGTGCGCGGCTCGGACGTGTTCATCGTGCAGTCCACCTGCAAGCCCGTTAACGACAACCTGATGGAGCTCCTCGTCATGATCGACGCAATGCGCCGGGCCTCCGCCGGGCGCATCACCGCCGTCATGCCCTATTTCGGCTACGCGCGGCAGGACCGCAAGGCCAAGAGCCGCGACCCCATCTCCGCCAAGCTGGTGGCGAACCTGATCACCTCCGCGGGCGCGGACAGGGTGCTCACCATGGACCTGCACGCCGCCCAGATACAGGGCTTTTTCGACATCCCCGTGGACAACCTCTTCGGCGCGCCCATCCTCGCCAGCCACTACCTGCGGCAGTTCGGCCGCGGCAACGAGGATTTCATGGTCGTCTCGCCGGACGTGGGCAGCGTGGCCCGCGCGCGCACCTTCGCGCAGAAGCTGGACATGCCCCTGGCCATCGTCGATAAGCGCCGGCAGAAGGCCAATTCCTCCGAGGTCATGAACATCATCGGCGACGTCTCCGGCAAGAACGTGATACTGCTCGACGACATGGTGGACACCGCCGGCAGCCTCTGCCACGCGGCGGAAGCCCTGGTGGAGATCGGCGGCGCGAAGGAGATCTACGCCTGCGCCAGCCACGGCGTGCTCTCCGGCCCCGCGCTGGAGCGCATCGAGAAAAGCCCCATCAAGGAGCTCATACTGCTGGACACCATCCCCTACCCCGCCGGCAAGCCGATGCTGGACAAGATCCGCTACATCTCCGTGGCCCCCCTGTTCGCGGAGGCCATCGAGCGCATCTATGAGGAGGTCTCCATCTCCTCGCTCTTCGACTGATGCTGTTCCCATCTTCCCGCGCGGGCGGCGTGGAGTGGATCGCCGCCTTCCTCGGCAACCCGGGCCCGCAGTATGAGGGCACGCGGCACAACGCCGGCTTCATGGCCGGCACTGCGCTGGCGAAGGACCTGGGCGTGAGCGTCACGCGGCTGCGCCACCGCGCCCTCACCGCCACGGCGGACATCGGCGGGCACAAAACGCTGCTGATGCTGCCGCAGACATATATGAACCTCTCCGGCGAGGCCGTGGGGGAAGCTGCGCGCTTCTATAAGGTCCCGCCCGGGCGCGTGATCGTCGTCTCGGACGAGATGGCCCTCCCGCCCGGCGTCATCCGCGTGCGCCCCGGCGGCAGCGCCGGCGGGCACAACGGGCTCAAGAGCATCATCGCCGCCCTGGGGACGGAGCAGTTCCCGCGCATCCGCCTGGGCGTGGGCGAGCCGCCCCACCCGGAGTACGACACGGCGGACTGGGTGCTCGGCCGCTTTGCCGGCGAGGACGTAAAGCTGATGGAGGACGCCGCAGCGCGCGCCGCGCAGGCCGTGCGCAGCTATATCACAGACGGCGCTGAAAAGACCATGGGCCGCTTCAACCAGAAGCACGCAGGCCCCTCGCATCACTAATTGCCCCAGGCGTAGTAAAACGAGCGAAAAAGCTTCATATAAAAAGGCCGCGCCCTCCCGGCGCGGTGCCTAAACAAAATGGGGGGATATCCGTGAAGAGAAACTGCATTGCGATGCTCCTCGCCGGCGGCCAGGGCTCCCGGCTCTACGCCCTGACGAAGGACGTCGCAAAACCCAGCGTACCCTTTGGCGGGAAATACCGGATCATCGACTTCCCGCTCTCCAACTGCGCGAACTCCGGCATCGACGTGGTGGGCGTGCTCACGCAGTACCGCCCGCTGCAGCTCAACAGCTACATCGGCAGCGGCCAGGCCTACGACCTGGACAGCTCCGACGGCGGCGTGTTCATCCTTCCGCCCTATCAGAGCGCGGGCGAGAAGGGCTCCTGGTTCTCGGGGACGGCCAACGCCATCTATCAGAACATGGCCTTCATCGAGACCTACGACCCGGAGAACGTGCTCATCCTCTCCGGCGACCACATCTATAAGATGGACTATTCGGAGATGCTGCGCGAGCACGTGCAGCACGGGGCGGACTGCACCATCTCCGTCATCCAGGTCTCCATGGAAGAGGCCACGCGCTTCGGCATCCTCTCCACCGGCGAGGACGGCTTCATCAACGAGTTCGAGGAGAAGCCCAAGCACCCGAAGAGCGACCTCGCCAGCATGGGCATCTACATATTCAACTGGAAGAAGCTGCGCCAGTACCTGATCGAGGACGAGGCCGACCCCGGCTCCTCCAAGGACTTCGGCAAGAACATCATCCCCAAGATGCTCGCCGCCGGCGAGAAGATGTGGCCCTACCGCTTCTCCGGCTACTGGCGCGACGTGGGCACCATCACCAGCCTGTGGGACGCGAACATGGACATGCTCTCCCCCACGCTGATCAACCTCTATGACCCGAACTGGCCCATCCGCTCCAAGAGCCCCATCAAGCCGCCGCATTACGCCGGGCCGGACAGCCGCATCTCCCACTCCATCGTCACCGAGGGCTGCGAGATCGAAGGCAGCGTTGAAAACTCCGTGCTCTCCAGCTCCGTGCGCGTGGGCCGCGGGGCGCGGGTCGTGTACAGCATCCTGATGCCGGGCTGCCGGGTGGAGGACGGCGCCGTGGTGGAATACGCCATCATCGGCGAGAACGCCGTCGTCCACGCGGGCGCGCACGTCGGCGCGCAGCCGGACGGCAGCGAGGAATGGAACGTCGCCACCTGCGGGCCCAATGTCGAGGTCGGCAGCGGCGCCGTCGTCAAGCCGGGGGCCATGCTCTATGACAGCGTGCCCGCCGGGGAAGGAGGCGAGAGCAAATGATAAACCTTCACGGACTCATTCTGGCCGACCGCTCTTCGCACGAGCTGCGCGAGCTCGTCATGTGCCGCACCTCGGCCTCCCTGCCCTTCGCCGGGCGCTACCGCCTGATCGACTTTGCCCTTTCGTCCATGCAGAACGCCCTCGTGCGCGACGTGGGCGTCATCATGCAGCAGGATTACCAGTCACTGCTCGACCACATCGGCTCCGGCAAGGAGTGGGACATGTCCCGCAAGCGCGGCGGCCTGCGCCTGCTGCCCCCCTTCGGCCTTGACGACGGCCGCAGGCAGTATTCCAGCATCATCGACGCGCTCATCTCCGTGCAGGGCTATATCCGCGACATCAAGCAGGACTATGTCTGCCTCTGCCGCGGCAGCCTGGCCGCCAACATCGACCTCGCCGCCGTCATGCGCCACCACGTGGCCTCCAAGGCGGACGTCACCGTCGTCTGCTCCGAGCGCAGCCCGGAAAAGAAGCACTACCGCTTCGTGACGGACGACAACGGCTATGTCTCCGAGCTGCTCATGCACCGCACGGGCGCCGGGGCGGGATATGCCTCGCTGGAGATGTATATAATGTCCAAGGAGACTATGCTCGGCATCATCGACCGCTGCGACAGCGCCATCAACCGCAAGTTCCACCGGGACGGCCTGGGCGGCATCCTCTCCGGCGGCGGGCGCATCAGCGTCTACCTGCACCCGGGGTACGCCGTGAACATCGACACGGTGGACACCTATTACCGCTCGAACATGGATATGCTCGTGGCGCAGAACCGCCGCGAGCTCTTCCCGGACGAGCGCCCCGTGCGCACCAAGGGCCGCGCCGACGTCAGCACGCACTACGCCGAGGGCGCCAACGTGAAGAACTGCTTCGTGGCGGACGGCTGCTATATCGAGGGCTCGATCGAGAACTGCGTCATCTTCCGCGGCGTGGAGATACACAAGGGCGCCACGCTGAAGAACTGCATCATCATGCAGGACACGGTCATCGGCGCGGGCGCGGAGCTGAGCAACGTCATCTCCGACAAGGACGTGACCATCGGCGAGTTCATCACGCTCGCCGGCAGCCCGCGCGTGCCGCTGGTCCTGCCCAAGGGCAGCAATATCTAAGTAAGAATTGAGGCAAACTGTATATGACAACTGGACAGATTTCGAGGGACGAGATGCGCGGCGCGCTGGAGGATAAGCTCTGCGCGCATTTCGGGATAGTCGGCGAGGAGGCCACGGACGAACAGGTGTTCCAGGCCTCGGCCATGGTGATACGCGAGATAATGAGCCGCCTGCTCGCGCTCGAGCGGACGGAGAAGCCGGAGAAGGAGGTCCACTACCTCTCCATGGAGTTCCTCATGGGCCGCAGCCTGATGAAGAACGCGTATAACCTCGGCGTGGCCGACGCGCTCACCGGCGCCCTCGAGGACATGGGCCGCAGCGCCGCCGACATCTTCGAGCTGGAGCCGGACGCCGGCCTCGGCAACGGCGGCCTCGGCCGCCTGGCCGCCTGCTATATGGACAGCATGGCCAGCGAGGGCATCAGCGCCACGGGCTACACGCTCTGCTACGAGCTCGGCATCTTCCGCCAGAAGATCGAGGACGGCAAGCAGATCGAGGTCGCCGACAACTGGAAGAGCGCGGCGGAAAGCTGGCTGATCCCCCGCTATGAGGACACCGTCGAGATCAAATTCGGCGGCCGCGTGGAGGAAAACTGGGACTATTTCGGCAACTGCCACGCAGAGCTGAAGGACTACACCACCGTCCTCGCCGTCCCGCGCGACATGCTCATCGTCGGCTACGGCGGCAACCATGTCAACAGCCTCCGCCTGTGGGAGGCGCACAGCACCAACTCCCTCGACATGTATCGCTTCTCCGAGGGCGAGTACGTCAAGAGCATGGAGCAGCGCACCATGGCCGAGGTCATCACCAAGGTCCTCTACCC
>DVOV01000125.1 GCA_018713375.1 Candidatus Scatomorpha stercorigallinarum
GGACGACATCATGCGCCTGTTCGGCAGCGAGCGCGTGATGGGCATGGTGGCCAAGAACCTGGACGACGACACGCCGCTGGACATGAAGATGCTCTCCGATTCCATCGAGCGCGCGCAGAAGACCGTCGAGAGCCGAAACTTCCAGACCCGCAAGACCGTCCTTGAGTATGACGACGTGATGAACGTGCAGCGCAACGTCATCTACGGCGAGCGGCGCAAGGTGCTCGACGGGGAGGACCTGCAGGGCGCCATCCGCAAGATGATAGAGGAGTTCGTGCGCAGCACGGTGGCGGACGGCCTCGGCGGCGCGGAGAAGATAGACCTCCAGGCAGTGAACGAGGCCCTCGCCCCCTTCGGCAAGCTGTTTTTGCGCCCGGGCGACGTCAAGCTGACACCGGACGCGCTGGAGCATCTCAGTGCGGACACGCTCGCCGACATGGTGCTGGAGCGCGCCTTCGCCTTCTACGACGCGAAGGAGCGCGAGTTGGGCGAGCTGCCCAACGGCCAGCCGGTCATGCGCGAGCTCGAGCGCGTGGTGATGCTCCGCGTGGTCGACGAGTACTGGATGGAGCACCTCGACGCCATGCAGGACCTGCGCCAGGGCATCGGGCTGAGGGGCTACGGCTCGGTAAAACCCATAGACGCCTATAAGAACGAGGGCTTTGAAATGTTCGAGGCCATGATACGCGGCATCCGCGAGGAGACGGTACGGCGGCTCTTCGTCGTGCGCGTCCGCCGCGAGGAGAAGCTCGAGCGCAAGAGCGTGGCCCGCAACGCGGCCGCCAACGTCGGCGGCGGCGCGCCGCAGAAGAAGCAGCCGGTGAAAAAGATCAAGAAACCCGGCCGCAACGACCCCTGCCCCTGCGGCAAGCTCCGCCCCAACGGCCTGCCCATGAAGTACAAGGACTGCTGCGGCAGGAACGAGTGAGCCGGGCCGGGAAAAGGTGAAAGATGGACACGTTCATTCAACACGAAAATAAGGGCGTCGTCTTTATGACCGCGCCCAACATACCGCTCGTACACGCCTTCTCCACGCGGCTGGGCGGCGTTTCCGCGGGGCCCTTCGCCTCGCTCAACTTGGGCTTCGGCCGCGGCGACCCGGCGGGGAACGTGATGGAGAACTACCGCCGCCTGGGCGCGGCGCTGGGCATAGACCCCATGCGCGCGGCCTTTACCAAACAGGTGCACGGCCGCGCCGTGCGCACGGTGACGCTTGCCGACGCCTGCGCGCCGGACGCGCCATCCGCCGCCGAGTGCGACGCGCTGGTGACGGCGGAGCGGGCTCTGCCCATCTTCTGCTTCACGGCGGACTGCGTGCCCGCGCTGCTCTGCGACGCGCGCCACGGCGTCGCCGCCGCGGCCCACTGCGGCTGGCGCAGCTCGGTGGCGGACATCCTCGCCGCCGTGGTGGAGCGCATGTGCGCCCTGGGGGCCGAAACGGGCGACATCCGCGCCGCCTTCGGCCCGGCCATCGGCCGCTGCTGCTTTGAGACGGACGGGGACGTGCCGCAGGCCCTGCGCGCCTACCTGGGCGCGGACGCGGAGGCATATATCGCCCCCGGCGCGCGCGAGGGGAAGTACCTGGTGGACCTGCGCGCGGCCAACGCGCGCCGCCTGGCGCAGCTGGGCGTGCCGGAGGGGAACATCGCCGTCTCCGGCGAGTGTACCGTGTGCAGCCATGAAAAATACTGGTCGCACCGGCATGTCCGCGGCGGAGCGCGCGGCAGCCAGTGCGGCGTGATAACCCTGTAGATCGGTCGGTGAAGCCATGAAACGGAAGATAAGGGCCGCGGCGGCCATTTTGCTGACGCTCTGCCTGCTGACGGCCTGCGGCCAGGCCGCGGAGCCGCAGAGCTCGGCCGCGCCCACGCCCACGCCGGGCGTCCTGCCCGGCACGGAGCTCGGTGTGCGCGACGCGGCGGACGACGTGTTTTCCCTCAACTACAACTCCTCGCTCAGCCTCAACCCCTACGCCACCACGGACAACAAGAACCTGCTGGTGACGCAGCTGGTATGCGACAATGTGTTCGAGCTGGACGACGACTATCAGCTCTCTTCCCGCATCGTCACCAACTGGACGGTGTCCGCCGAGGGCACCTGGTGGACGCTGACCATCGACACCAGCATTCCCATGCACGACGGCAGCACGCTGACGGCCGCCGACGTGGCCTATTCCATCCAGCTCGCGCGCAACTCCGAGCGCTATTCGGGGCGCTTTTCCAACGTCTACGGCATCAGCCCCTCGGGCACGGATACGGTGAACATCTCCACCGCCAGGGCGGACCTGCAGCTGCCCTACCTGCTGACGGTGCCGGTGATAAAGTACGGCTCCTACAGCAGCTCCCGCCCCGTGGCCAGCGGGCCCTACATGTACGTGGAGGGGGAGGACTATCTTGAGGCCTTCGACGGCTACGCCGGCGGGGGCAGCCTGCCCGTGGACCGCGTCTATCTGAAGGAATACACGGAGACGGAGGAGATCATCACCGCCTTTGAGGACGCATATATCGACCTGGTGGTGAACGACGTCTCCGGCAAGTCCAACCTCGGCTACGGAGGCAACACGGAGACGCGCTATTTCACCACCACCAACATGCACTACCTGGCCTTCAACATGGAGAGCCCCTTCGTCAGCTACCAGCAGTTCCGCTACGCCCTCTCGCTGGCCGTGGACCGCGAATACGCCGCCGATTCGCTGATGAACGGCGGGGCCGTGGCCGCCGCCCTGCCTGTCTCCCCGCGCAGCCCGCTCTATGACAGCACGCGCGCCGCCGCGCTGCGCTATGACATGGAGGAGTGCGCCGGCATCTTCGACAGCACCAGCGTCACCGACCACGACAACGACGGCTGGCGCGAATATGTCGATATGAGCGCCATCCAGGAGATCGAGCTCGACCTGGTGGTCTGCTCGGAGAGCGCCGGCAAGGGCGACATCGCCAAGAAGTTCGCCAGCGACCTGGCCGACATCGGCATCATGGTCAACGTCCGCGAGCTGAGCTGGAACGACTATGTGAACGCA
Source organism: Candidatus Scatomorpha stercorigallinarum (assembly GCA_018713375.1). The sequence goes on from DVOV01000125.1 coordinate 3,017, forward strand.
CTCAACACGAAGGATTTCGACATCTACTACGCCGAGGTGAAGCTGCCCGCCAACTTCGACCTCACCCGCCTGCTGACGCAGGAGGGCGCGCTCAACTACGGCGGCATCGACGACGAGAACTACGCCACGCTCATCAACGACTACCTGAAAGCGGGGGACGCCTCGCGGCAGCAGGCCTGTTCCTCGCTCCTCAGCTATATCGCCATGAACGCGCCCATCGTGCCCATCTGCTTCGAGCGGCAGGAGGTCATCACCCACCGCAACGCCATCACCGGGCTCGACCCCACCTCCAGCAACGTATTTTTCGGCATCACCGGCTGGGAGATAAACTTTTAGAGCGAAGAGAAAGAGGAGGAGCAGAAAATGACAGACAGAGAGCTCATGGAAATGGCCGCCCAGGCGGCAAAAAACGCCTATGTGCCCTATTCGCGCTTCCCCGTGGGGGCGGCGCTGGAGTGCTCGGACGGGACGGTGTTCACCGGCTGCAACGTGGAGAACGCCGCGCTGGGCAGCACCATCTGCGCCGAGCGCACCGCGGCCTGCAAGGCCGTCAGCGAGGGGCACACGGACTTCGTGCGCATCGCCATCTGGGGCGAGGGCAAGAACTGGTGCATGCCCTGCGGGGCCTGCCGCCAGTTTTTGAGCGAATTCTCCACGGACATGGAGGTGCTCTGCGCCAAGGCCGGCGGGCGCTACGTCAGCTACAAGCTGAGCGAGCTGATGCCCCACACCTTCAACTACTGAGAGGCATGGAGCTGGAAAAGCTCAGGATATTCTGCGCGGCGGCGGAGCGCGGCAGCTTCACCGGCGCGGCCGCGGAGCTGTATATCAGCCACTCCACGGTCTCGCGCGCGGTGGCGGAGCTGGAGCGCGAGCTGGGCGCGGAGCTCTTCCGCCGCGCGCGCCGCGGCGTGGAGCCAACGGCGGCCGGGCAGGCGCTGCTCGCGGGCGCGCGGGCGCTGCTCGCCGACGCCGACGCCCTGCGCGAGAGCATCCGGGGAATGGGAGGAAAGATATGAGGAAAAAACCAATGCTGCGCCTCTGCGCGCTGCTGCTGGCGGCCGTGTTCGCTCTGGGCGCGGCGCCGGCCGGGGCGTCCTACGCGCCCAGTTTCAGCGACGTGCCGGACGGCGAGTGGTACGCGGACTACGTCTCGCTCTGCGCCGGCTACGGCATCATCAACGGCTATGAGGACGGCACCTTCCGCCCGCAGGCGGAGATCACCCGCGCGGAGTTCATGAAGCTGCTGTGCACCATCGGCGAGCTCGTGCCCTACAAGGCCATCGACACCAGCATACACTGGGCCGCGCCCAACTGGGAATTGCTGAACGACAACGGCGTCCTCTGGGGCCTGGACATCCCCTGCACGGCGGCGGCGCTGGACGCGCCCATCACGCGCTATGAGATGTGCGTGATGCTCTCCAACTTCTGCGCCAACGTGTTCTCGGAGAGCTTCGTGCAGCTGCAGAACCTGCAGAGCGCCATCGCCGACTACTCCGCCATCGAGTCGAAGTACGTCAGCGCCGTGGAGCAGGCCTACGGCAAGGGCATCATCACCGGCTATGAGGACGGCAGCTTCCACGGCAACGACACCATGACCCGCGCGCAGGCCGCCGCCGTCGTGGTGCGCACGGCCTGGAGCGACCAGCGCGTCGAGGTCTCCGACGCCAACGAGGTGACGGGCTCCACGCCCTCCACCGACCCGGAGACGGGCTCGGCCATGGACCCCAACAGCTCCTTCGCCTGGCAGAGCCGCGATTACATCGACGCCTGGGGCCATGTGAGCGCCGAGGGCCGGCAGATCCTCTTCGGCGACGCCAACAAGAGCTATTTCACCGGCAGCGAGGCCAATTTGGCCGACTATATCGTCACCGTGCAGGTGCAGACCTGGGACATCAACAGCGCCGGCGAGTACTACACCCGCACCTGGAACCTGGAGGTCAACCGCGCCGTGGCCAAGGAGGTCGTGGCCATCTTCGAGGAGATCTACGCTTCCAGCGAGCGCTTCCCCATCCACGCGCTGGGCGGCGCGCGCTACACGGACTCCATGCGACACTCCTGGGGCTGCGCCATCGACATCAACCCTGTGGAGAACTACCAGGTGGACACCACCACCTGGACGCCGCTCACCGGCAGCTTCTGCTACAAGACCAGCGACAGCCCCTACTGCATCCGCCCGGACGGCATCGTCGTGCAGACCTTTGCCAAGTACGGCTGGGGCTGGGGCGGCGGCACCGCCGAGAACGGCTACACCGGCTGGACCACCAGCGCGGACTACATGCACTTCTCCATCCTCGAGTCCGGCGGCTGAGCGGCCCAGGCTGCGGCGGCCAACGGCCGCTGGTATTTGCGCTGCGCGCAGCGCTGAGGGAAGGCCCCCGCAAGGGGGGCCAGTGCCACCCCATTTCTTTGGTCTTGCCCAAAGAAACGGGTGTGGCGCCCCAAAGAAAAACGCCCAGGCTGCGCCTGGAGGCAGATGCGCTGCGCGCCTCACTAACGGAGGTCATCCGTTGGTGAGGCGCGCTTCTTTGCA
>DVOV01000126.1 GCA_018713375.1 Candidatus Scatomorpha stercorigallinarum
TGATATCTTTAGTACCAAGCAAGAGGGGAACGGCTCGGCCTCCTTACATAAGAGGAGGTGACGCCATGACAGCTCTGGAAGTCATCGGGCTTCTCAACCTGTTAGCCGTTGTTATCTTCGGCGTCATTAACGCGACAAAGAGATAGCCGCCCCCCAGCAAAGAGAACGGCCATTTCTCAAGCTATAAACTTGATGGAGGTGAGCCGTTACCCGGTGCGACGGGTAAGCGCCCCTCTTGTGTATAATATATCACTCGCCCTGTCGCCTGTCAAGCGCCGCTTTGGCGGGCGGACGGGCGTCTTTTTTTACCTCTGTACAGGAAAATCCTTCCAAAGTCCGCCCTGCGCGCGGTGCATCTCCTCCGTGGCCATCATCCACAGCTCGGCGCTCTCGCGCTCGGGGTAGAACTCGTTGAACTCCCCGTCCACGAAGGTGTAAAAGCGCGACACGTCCGTACACATGCCGTAGGTCGGCAGGTGCCTTATCGGCACGAAGAAGCTGTATGGCGCGCCGCCGTTCACGCCCTCGAAGTGCAATCCCTCGCGGTCGAGCAGCAGCTCACCCTCGCCGGTTATCTCGGAGGTCGCCTGGTTTTTGAGGAAGCGGTATTTGGGCAGCGTGCCGAGCTTCACGTGCTCGCGCAGCTCGAAGCCCTCTTTCGCCACCATCTCCCGCACGTGCGCGCGCTGCGCGTCGAACCACAGCCGCTGCGTGGCCGGGAATTCGCTGCCCGGCTCGGGCAGCAGGTCGTAATACTCGTTCACGCGCGCCGTGTTCCCGCAGTGGCGGCAGCGGATGGTGTCGCCTTCGCTCTCCATGCAGAGCTCCCCGCCGCAGCGCGGGCACCAGAAGAGCAGCTGGTGCAGGTTCTGCGCGATGTTCCCGTTCGCCTCGAACTTCACCCTCGCCGTCTTGTTCCACTCATAGTCGTCGTGCCAGAGCTTCTCGTCCAGATACGCCTGTATCTCGTCCGCGGACATCTGGGCGATCTGCTCCGCCGTCAGCAGCACGCCCACGGTGACGTCCACGCGCCCGGGGCGGTCGTTCAAATTGTACTTGGGCGCGGTCAGATAGCCGCCGGCGATCTTCGTGTACAGCACGGGCACCCCGAGGTGCTTGAGCAGGTGCCCGCTGCCGAGCGCGCAGGGCTGGTTCGCCCCGGAGATGGAGCTCATGCCCTCCGGAAGGATGATGAGCCGCCCGCCGGCGCGGATGATGCGTATCATCTGGCGGATGGAATAGGGCTGCTGGACGAAGTTCTTCTTCGGCACCACCTGCATGATGCGCAGTACGGCGGCCAGGTGGCTGCGGAAAAACTCGTTGTAGCCCACGACGAAATTGAACGTGTCCGGCCAGAAGGCCGGTGCCGTGAAAACATAGTCTATGCGCGAGGCGTGGTTGGACACCACCACATAGCTCGTGCCCAGATATGGCTTTATATCGTCGGCATACGTAAAATTCACGCCGTATTTCTTTTTGAAAAGCGCGTTCGCCACGTGCACGAGCGCCCTGAACGCGGTCTTGTTCACCGGCTTGAGCGTGCGTTTTTCAAGTTTCTCCTGCTCTGTCAGCTTTTCAGCCACGGCCCACACCTTCTCTTTGTTTTGCTGCGGCCATTATAGACGATTAATTAAAATTTTTCAAGTACCTCTCCGCGCCTCAGGTCATTTTCTCCTGCTTCACCTTGTGGTCTATGACGTGCCTGCCCGCCAGCTCGCGGCGCACGTCGTCGGGCGTAATGCCCATGTCCGCCATCAGCACCAGCGCGTGATAGGCAAGGTCCGCCAGCTCATACACAGTCTCGGCCCTGTCGTCGGCCTTTCCGGCGATTATCACCTCGGTGCTCTCCTCGCCCACTTTTTTCAGTATCTTGTCGCGCCCCTTCTCAAAGAGATAGGTCGTGTAGGAGCCCTCGGGCCGCTCGCGCTTCCTGCCCAGCAGCAGCTCATAGAGCCCGTCCACGGAAAACGGCTGCTCCCCGCTCTCGTAAACCGGGTTGAAAAAGCAGCTCTCCGCCCCCGTGTGGCAAGCGGGGCCGGATTTCACAACGCTCACGAGCAGCGTGTCCGCGTCGCAGTCCGCGGTTATCGAGACGATGCGCTGCTTGTTGCCGCTCGTCTCCCCCTTGCGCCAGAGCTCCTGCCGGCTCCGGCTGAAAAAGCAGGTGTAGCCCTCCCTGATAGAAATGTCCAGGCTCTCCCGGTTCATATAGGCGACCATCAGCACCTTCCCGGTCTCCGCGTCCGTCACTACGGCGGGGATGAGCCCGCGGGAGTCGAATTTCAGCTTTTCAATGTCAAACATCTCACAACCTCACATTTATGCCGTTTTCGGCGAGCGTGCGCTTCAGCGCGCCTATTTCCACCTCGCCGAAGTGGAAAATGCTCGCCGCCAGCCCGGCGCTCACGCGCGGCACCTTCCGGAAGAGATGCACGAAGTCCTCCGCGCAGCCCGCGCCGCCGGAGGCGATCACCGGCACGTCCACCGCCTCGCAGACGGCGGAGAGCATCTCGATGTCGAAGCCGCCCTTCACCCCGACGGTGTCGATGCTGTTGACGACCACCTCGCCCGCGCCCAGGGCGACGCATTTTTTTATCCAGCCGATGGCCTCCAGCCCCGTGTCGTCGCGCCCGCCGCGGGCAAACACCCGGAAGGCGCCGTCCACGCGCTTCACGTCCGCCGAGAGCACGACGCACTGGTCGCCGTATCTCCTCGCCGCGGCGCGCACGAGCTCCGGGTCGCGTATCGCCCCGGTGTTCACGCTCACCTTGTCCGCCCCGCATTTGAGGACGCGGTCGAAGTCCTCCATCGAGCTTATGCCCCCGCCCACGGTCAGCGGGATGAAAATGGTCCGCGCCACCTCGCGCAGCGCGTCCGCGAAGAGCCTGCGGCCCTCGGCGCTGGCCGTGATGTCGTAAAAAACCAGCTCGTCCGCGCCGTTTTCGGAGTAATAGCGCGCCAGCTCCGCGGGGGCGGAGACGTCCCGAAGCCCCTCGAAGTTCACACCCTTCACGACCCGCCCGTCGCGCACGTCAAGGCAGGGGATTATACGCTTAGTTATCATTTTGCCGCCTCCACCGCTTCCGCTATGGAAATCGCGCCGGTATAATATGCCTTCCCGATTATCGCCCCGTGCAGCCCCAGCGCCTTCAGCCGCAGCACGTCCTCCATCGAGGACACGCCGCCGGAGGCGATGAGCCGCAGCGCCGGATATGCGTCCATTATGGCGCCGTAGAGCGCCGCGTTCGCGCCGCGCATTGCCCCGTCGCGGTCTATGTCCGTGCAGATGGCCGTGTCTATGCCCAGCGCGAGCATCTGCCCGAGGAAATCCATGCCGGAAACGCCCGAGCCCTCCGTCCAGCCGCGGACGGCCACCTCGCCGTTTTTCAGGTCGCAGCCGGCGGCGATGCGCCCGGCGTACTTCGCCGCGGCCGCGCGCAGCAGCGCGCTGTCGCTCACCGCCGCCGTGCCCAGCACCACGCGCTCCGCCCCGGCCTCAAAGGCCGCGTCGATGGCCGCCATGGAGCGCAGCCCGCCCCCCAGCTCGACTTTCAGCCCCGAGCGCGCTATTTCGCGCACAACTCCAAGGTTCGGCGTCCCGCCGTCTCTCGCGCCCTCGAGGTCCACGACGTGTATCCACTCCGCCCCCGCCGCGGCAAAGGCGCGCGCAACGGCCGCCGGGTCGTCGCTGTAAACGGTCATCTGCTCATAGTCGCCCTTATATAGCCGCACGGCCCTGCCTTCATACAGGTCTATCGCCGGAAAAATAAGCATATGTCACCTCAGTTCGCAGAAGGCCCTCAGGATCGAGAGCCCCACCCGGCCGCTCTTTTCCGGGTGGAACTGGCAGCCGTGTACATTCCCCAGCGAGACGGAGGCCGTCACCGGCAGCCCATACTCCGCCGTGGCCGTCAGGCTCTCTTCGCAGCCCTCGGCGCAGTAGCTGTGCACGAAATATACGCAATCCCCGCTTTTAACATACTTCAAAATGCCGCCCGGGCGGCGGATGTCCAGCGCGTTCCAGCCGATGTGGGGTATCGGCAGCTCGGGAGGTATCCTCCCCGCCATTCCCACGACCTCCCCGCGCAGCAGGGCGAGCCCGGCGTGCTCGCCGTACTCATGGCTGCGCTCAAAGAGCAGCTGCATCCCCAGGCAGATGCCCAGCAGCGGCTTGCCGCTATTTGCCGCGGTGAGGACGGCATCGTCCATGCCCGTCTCGGCCAGCTTGCGCCGCGCGTCGGCGAACGCCCCCACGCCGGGCAGTATCACCCGCTCGGCGGCGGCGATGCGCCGCGCGTCGCCCGTCACCTCCGCCTCCTCGCCGATGGCGGCGAGCGACGAGCGCAGGGAAAAGAGGTTTCCGACGCCGTAATCGACTATCGCCGTCATCACAGCACCCCCTTGGTGCTGGGCACCTCCGTGCCTACAATCTCCGCGGCCTCGCTCAGCGCGCGGCCCAGGGCCTTGAACATGGCCTCGATGATGTGGTGGCTGTTCTCCCCGTCCAGCTGGCGGATGTGCAGCGCCATGCCGGCGCTGTTGGCCAGGGCCTGCATAAATTCCCGCGCCAGTTCGGTGTCGAAATCGCCCACGCGCGCGCGCGGGATCTGCGCCGTATAGCG